>JAJDDS010000374.1 GCA_029260195.1 Phycisphaerae bacterium | reverse complement strand
GCGTGGAGCTACTCGAGCCGCGGGCGGCGGCGGAGGTGACGCCGGACGGGGCCGTGATGATCCGGGTGCGGGCGGGCGATGATTTCGGGCTGACGGATTTGCGTCTGGTGGGGCGGGTCGAGGGGAGCGGTGACGCGTTTTCGCGATCGCTGCTGGAGTTGGCGACGGTGTCGGCGTCGGCGTCCGGGGTCTCGGCGACGGCGGAGTATTTGTGGGAGATCGCGTCGCTCGAATTGGCGCCGCCAACGTCGGTGTTGTACCACATAGAGGCGGTCGACAACTGTCCGTATCAAGCGTCCGGCGGACAAGTTGGGGCCTCGCGGGAGATGCGCATCAAGGTGATCGGGGCGGCAGAGTTGGAGTCGAGAATCCGCGAGGAGTTCGGGCTGCTGCGGAAGCGTCTGCGCCGCGGATTGCTGCTGCAACAGACGATCACGGACGCAGCCGAGGAATTGGCTGAAGACGCGACGGGGGAGGGAAAGTCGAACGTCGAAAGTCGAAGGTTGAAGAACGGAGAACGGAAAACCTCTAGCGGAGAACGATCCAACGGGTTGGTGGATCGGGCGATGGGTCTCGCGGTTCGTGAGAATGGGGTGTCGCGCGATATCGGCGAATTGTCGGCGCGGTTCGATCGGCTGGCGCGTCGCGTGGAGTTGAACGGCATTGCCGGTGGAACGTCGGCGGAGGTGCTGCGGCGCGGGGCGGAAGGACTCGATGGCGTTGCGCGCGAGCCGATGCGGTTCATGAGGCAGTTGTTGGATCGGGCGTCGGATCTGGGGGGCGTCGATGAGGGTCGCGTCGCGCTCGCGGAGGCCATCGATCATGGGCACACGGCAGCGGACCGACTGCGGGAACTAATCAAACAGATGGACCGGTGGGGCGATTTTCAGGACGTGGTGAACAAGACACGCGACCTTGCCGACCGGCAGCAGCGTCTGCGCGACCAGACACAGACCCTGGGGCGTCGTACCCTCGGGAAGCGGACGGAAGAACTGTCGCGGGCGCAGCTCCGCGACCTGCGGCAAGTGGAACGCAAGCAAGGGCAGTTGGCGGAGGAGTTGGAGGGGCTGTTGAGTTCGTTGCGTGAGGCGGTGGCGTCGCGGAAGGCGGAGGATCCTGCGACCGACGCGACGGTGCGCACGGCGTTGCGGGCGGCCGTGTCGACGGAGGTCGGGGATCGGATGCGGCGGGCGGCGACGGCGGTGGGTGACAATCGGTTGGCTGGCGCGGGCGTGGAGCAGCGTCTGGCAGAGCGCGGATTGTCCAAGATGCTGGCGGGACTGGAGGATCGCGAGGTCCGACGATTGTCGGAACTGGTCAAACGCCTGGAACGCGCCGATAGGGCGGTGGCTGAATTGTTGGCAGATCAGGAGGCGCTCTCCGCCGCAACGCGGGAGGCGGTCGCCGTCGAGACGGACGCGGGAGTGTTTGCGGGGCAGTCCGGGGATCAGTCTCGTCTGGAGCGCAACGCCGCCGGTCTGGGCAGGGAGCTGGCGGAATCGGACGAGACGTCGGACGCGGGGCGGTCGATCGGTCAGTCCGCGCGACACATGGCGCGCGCGGTGGACGGGCTGTCGGCGGGTGCGGGGGCCTCGGCGGTGGAACGGCAGGAGTCCGCCATCGAGAAGTTGAAGGAGGCTTCCGCGCTGCTTGAGGAGCGGGTCCGTTTGGCGGCGCACGCCGCGTCGCAGCGGATGATGGCTGCGGTACGCGCCAGGCTGGAAGATGTCCGGGCGCGGCAGGCGGGAATCAACGAGGGGACGGACGAGGTCATGGAAGTGATCGAATCGCGTGGGCGGATGAATCGCACGGCGGCGCGCAAAGTGGCGAAGCTGTCGAACCTGCAACATGGCGTGGAGGAGGAAACGAGGGGCATTCGGGAGACGGTCGCGCGAACAGTTGTGTATGCGCGCGTCGTCGGGCGGATTGTGGATGATATGGGCGTCTCACGCGAAGCGTTGGGTACGCGGCGGGTTGAAGCGGGGCTGATCGAGACGCAGACGGAAATCGTCCGGCGGCTGGATCAACTGATTCGCGCGCTGCGCGAGGCTGCGACGCTTCCGCCGAGCGATGAGTTCGCGGAGTCCGGCGGCGGGGGGGGGGATGGCGGACCACGCGCGGGCGAACGCGTCGCGATTCCGACGGCTGCGGAATTGCTGATGATCAGAACGATGCAGGTCGAGTTGCTGACGGACACTCTGACCCTGGAGGCGGGGCGTGCCGAGAACACCGAGGCGGGCGAAGCCGATCTGCAAGCCGCAGAAGCACTGGGTCTGCGACAACGCGAGGTTCGTGAGTTGACCGAAGAAGTGGTGTCGAAAGCGACTGGAGGCTCGTGACGTGATGATCGTGAGGCGAGGACGCGGATGGAGGATGGAGGGAACGAATGGCGCGGGTCGGTCTCGATTGTCTCGAATGCGGAGCGTGCGCATATCGTGTGCAGGACTGATGTTGGTGGCAGCGATGACGGCGTCGGAGGTAGCCCGAGGCCAGGCGTCCGGAGGCGAAGGGAAATCGGATCAGCCAGTCAAAAAGCAGGCGGACGATTTGGCGAAGCGTCTGATTCTAGGCGGGTCCGGCGATGCGGACGTGATGTCGCGCATCGTGGAGCAGATGAAGGATGTCGAGGAACGGTTGTTGCGGCGTTACGATCCGGGCGACGAGACGCAGCGGATCGAACGCCGGATTGTGAACGAGTTGGAATCCGCGATCGCAGCCGCAGTGCGGCGTGGGAAGTGGAGCACCGGGGGTGGCGAAGCTGGCGACATGCGACGACGGCCGAAAAAGACGCCGGCGGATCGCGCGGGAAGTGCGGAGCGACGCGAAGCCGGTCCGGCGGATGAATCCGCGGAGGGCGGCGGGGAAGGCACGTCCGCGCCGGGCGAGGCGGAAAGATCGGCGGTTGGACCGCTGCGTGAACTGCGTCGCGGATGGGGGCACCTGCCGGCGCGCGATAGGGAAGAGGTGATCCAGGGCGCGAGCGAGCAGTCGTTGAAACGGTATCGCGACTGGATCGAGCGCTACTACCGGGCGCTGGCTGAAGGGGATCGAGAATGACGGGATCCGCGGGAGACAGTGGTGTTCCGCGTTGTGACAAACGGCGGACCCGGGGCGGGATGAACCGCGCGGTTTCGTGGATGATCGGCGCGGTGTTGAGCGCGGGTGGTGGTGGCAGCACTGGCAGCGAGCTGCCAGCGGCACGCGGAGCGAGTGGCGCGCCGGACGCCGCGGCGGCGGACGGCGTCGAACGCGGATTGCACTGGCTGTCGGGGGAACAGCAGGACGACGGATCGTTTGGAAGTCTGTCGCACTATGGTCGGCATGTGGGGATTACGGGTCTGGTGGGTCTGGCGTTCTTGGCCAATGGTGATACGCCGGGGCGGGGTCGGTATGGGGCGGTGATCGACGGGTGCATTGATTTTGTGATCGCCCACGGTTCGGAGAGTGGGTTGCTCGCGGCGGAGACGTCGCATGGTCCGATGTACGGACATGGATTCGCGACGCTGTTTCTGGCTGAAGTGTACGGGATGACGCGACGCGACGACGTACAGGAGACGCTGCGCAAAGCCGTCCGCCTGATCGTGACGACGCAGAACGACGAGGGCGGTTGGCGTTATCAGCCCGTACGGCATGACGCGGATATTTCGGTGACGGTGTGCCAGATGATGGCACTTCGGGCGGCGCGCAACGCGGGTCTATACGTCGAGAAATCAGTCGTCGATCGCGCGGTCGAGTATGTCCGCGCCAGCCAGAACCCCGACGGAGGGTTTCGGTACATGAATACGTCGGGGACGTCGGCGTTTGCAAGGTCGGCGGCGGGCGTGGCTGCACTGCAGTATGCCGGCGTTTACGGTGGAGAAGTGGTTTCCAAAGGACTAGAATTCTGCGCGAGGTTCACACCGCCGAGCGAACAGAGCGTCGGGCACTATTTCTACGGCCACTACTACGCCGCGCAGGCGATGTACCTGGGCGGTGAGGCACGGTGGTCCAGCTGGTGGCCCGCGATTCGTGACGAACTGTTGGGGAAACAGGCTGACGGAGGATACTGGCGGGGGCAGGCGGGGCGGGAATATGGGACGGCGATGGCGTTGATCGTCTTGCAGATGCCGAACCGTCTTTTGCCGATCTTTCAGAAGTAGAATCATGATAGAAACAGGATTCCATATCGAGCGGTCCGCGCGCGTGGCGAGGATGGTGACGTGTCGCGCTCCGGTGTGCGTCGCCGCTAAACGACTGGCGTGTGTGATGGCGTGCTGGGTCCTGTGGGCGGGGGTAACCGATGCTGGCGCTCAACCGATGAATGTCGTTGTTCGGACGGTGGACGAAGAAGCGCTGGCGGGGCGTTTGGTGTCGTTTTCGCTGGGCGATGGACTGAATCTGGAGATCGCCGGTGTTGTGGGCGTGAGACGGATTGACGCGGTGGATGTCGTGCGGATCACGACGACGTCGAAGGCGGCGGGTCCGTCGTCCGGCGCGTTCGTCGCGACGTTAGGGGGGGCGTCGGGGGCGGACCGGATCGTGGGCGTTCCCGGGGTGTTCGCGGATGAGCGTGTGACGATGGACGTCGTGTCGCTGGGTAAGGTGCGCGTGCCGTTGGAGCGCGTCGCGATCTGGCGGAATCCGCAGATCGGCGACGGCAGGTGGGATCAAGAGTTCGGTGCGTTCGTCGCCGCTGAATCGAACGGTGCCGACCGATTGCTGCTCACGAATGGTGACCGGGTGCGTGGCGTCGTGATGGCGGTTGACTGGGAGGGGTTTCGGATGGAATCCGCCGAGGGCGCGGCATCCCGATTTGCCCACGACCGTGTGTTGGCTGCATCGATCGTGCACGTGCCGTTCGATGGCGGCGATGACCTTCGCGCCCGCGTCGAGCTTCTCGACGGCACCCGAATGACAGCCAGTTCGCTGGACTGGCGCGATCGGAAAGTCAAGGCGACGATTCTCGACGGCGTCGAGCTCGAGATCGCCGCCGATCGCATTCTGCGGATTGATATGCTGGGCGGGCGGTGGCGGTGGCTGACGGAGCTGTCGCCGATAAGGCGCGAGCAGTCGCCGATGATGAACGTCCATTGGCCAATGCGCGTTGATCGGAACGTGTTGGGTGGCCCGCTGTCGAGTGCTGGGAGAGTGTTTGATCGGGGGATCGGTGTGCATAGCCGGTCGCGTCTGACCTATGATCTGCGGGGTGTGTATCGCGAGTTCGTAACGTCGTACGGGATGGACGACGACAGCGGTCCCTTGGCGGATGTGACGGTGAACATCCGGGTCGACGGGGAAGTGCGACACGAACGGGAGTCGGTGCGGCGGGGGTCGCTGCTGGGGCCGGTGCGTATCGATGTGCGCCGTGCGGACCGAATCGAGCTGACCGTCGATTTTGGTCGGTTGGGGGGGATTCAGGATCGGTTCGACTGGATCGAGCCGGCGGTGGTTCGCTAGACTCCGTGGTTCTATCGCCGGAGCGGCGAAAGCGTGGCAAGATAGGCGGCAGCTGATCCTGCGCGCGGCGCGATGCGCGCGAGACGAACCATCCGGCTGAGCTCGTTGTGATCATGGACACTTCTGACAGGGTATGCGCCGCTATGTCACCCGTGCGGTGTGGTGTGGTGTGGCTGTTCGTGGTGATCGGCGCCTACAGTCTGGCGCCGTATGAGCTGGTAGGGGAGGAGCCGGGGTTCTCACGTCGCGTCGATCGCTGTCTCGAGTTTTCGACGGAGGCGGCCGGGTCGATTGCGGAACTGGTGTTGCATGCGCTGGTGTTCGTGCCGATCGGGGCAACACTGGCGATCGCGCGGCGACAGGCGGCGCGTTGGTGGGGGTTGGCTGTGGTGGTGGTGTTGTGCGCCGTGATCGAAGCCTGTCAACTGTATCTGCCGAAGCGCCATGCGCACGCGGCGGACTTGGTGGCGAATCTGGTGGGCGCGGGGGTCGGTTCGGGGATGATTTGGGCGATGCGCGGGCGAGTGGAGCGGTGGCGCTCGTGGTACGCGACGCGCGAAACGCAGTTGCATCGCGCGGCGTTCGCAGTGGCGGCTGTGCTGTTGATGGGATTGATGGTGATACCGTCGGCGGGTCTGCTGTCGTTGGACGGGTGGGATCGGTCGTTTCGGCTGCTGGTGGGGAACGAGGGTACCGGGGATCGTCCCTGGGTGGGGGAGATGCGGTGGCTAGCGATTTACGATCGCGCGTTGGGGACGGACGACGTGGCATCCTGCGAGGCGACAGTCGGATCGCCGCATCGGATGGATGCGCGGCGGGGAATGGGGTGCCTAGCGGCGTACGATTTTGCGCGGCGAACCGGCGGTGTGGTCGAGAGCATCGGGTCGGCGGATGCACCGCGGCTGATCGTGGCGAACGCCTGCGGATTGGGCTCGGCGTTCGACGGCGAGGGGTTGTGGATCGGAGCGTCGACGATCGTCGCGACGGAGACGCCGCCGAGGGATGTGGTTGACGCGATTGTCGAGGCGGATGCGTTCAGTCTGGAGTTGTGGTGTCGTCCGGGGAATCTGACGCAAGACGGCCCGGCGCGGATCGTTAGTTTGTCGGCAGACCCACGGGTCCGCAATTTCACAGTGGGGCAGTCGGGATCGGCGTTCGAGTTCCGCGTGCGTAACGGGATGTCGCGTCGCAATGGTGCGGTGCCGCGGTTTCGGACGGGCGATGGTGTGCTGGACGACGGACTAACACACCTGGTGGCGACGTACGATCGCGGCGGGGCGCGGGTGTTCGTCGACGGCGTGGCGTGGGAGCGGTCGCTGGATTATCGAAGCCTCCCCGTGCCCATGCGCCTGGGGGCGTCGACATCGAGCGCTGGGAGCGCAGGAGTGTTCGGGTTGGTGTCCGCGTTGATGTGCGCGATTCCGCTGACGGTGTCGGGTCTGGTCGTGTTCGGTCCGGGCGGCGTGACGCGGCGGTGGCTGCGTACCGCCGGAGTGGTGACAATCCTCATCACGGCCGGGTTGGCGGCGCAGTACGCGTTGAGCGGTTACGCGCCGAACATGGCGACGGCGGGTTGGATGTTTCTTGCGCTCGGCTTGTTCGGACCGGTCGCGTGTGGGTGGTGTTTCGATGCGGAAATTGATCGGCGTCCGAATCGCGAGTCGATTGCCGTGGGGCGCTCCGGGTGATACGATCCCCGACCCCGGCGCAGTCACGCGGCCGGTGATTCCAATTCGAGGCGCGGATGAGTACCGAAGAAGAGCTGAAACAGGAGCGGGTGAGTAAAGCCGAGAAGCTACGCGCTCTCGGCGTCGACCCCTACGGCGGGCGCTATCCCGACGTGATGTCGACCGACAGCGTCCGCGAGCGTGCGGACGGGTTGAATCTGGCCGCCGGTGACATGGCTGAGGGCGAGCGCGCCAGGGTGGCTGGGCGGATCGTACTGCAGCGGGTCATGGGAAACCTTGTGTTCCTGACCATTCGCGACGCAGCCGGCGATCTGCAATTCGGCCTGTCCAAGAAGCTGCTGAAAGACCACTGGCCGGCCATCAAGCTGCTCGATCTGGGCGATTTCGTAGGCGGCGACGGGTGCCTGGGCCTGACCAAGACGGGCGAGCTGACCCTGTGGGCTGACGACTTCAAGATGCTGTGCAAGGCGCTGCACCCGCCGCCCGAGAAATGGCACGGGTTGAGCGACGTGGAACTGCGGTATCGGCATCGGTACGTCGATCTGTTCTCGAATCCCGAAGTGCGCGCCGTCTTTCAACGGCGCAGCGCGATCATCCAAGCCGTTCGGGACTACCTGATCAGCTGCGGATACATCGAGGTCGAGACGCCGGCGCTGCAACCGATCTACGGCGGAGCAGCCGCCCGGCCGTTCACGACGCACCACAACACGCTGGACATGGACCTGTTCCTGCGCATCAGCCCGGAGTTGTATTTGAAACGGCTGCTCGTCGGCGGGATGGAGCGGGTGTTCGAAGTGAGTCGGAACTTCCGAAATGAGGGGTTGAGCACCAAGCACAATCCCGAGTTCACGATGGTCGAGCTGTACGAAGCCTACGCCGACTACAACGTGATGATGGAGCGCGTCGAGGGGATGACGGCGCTGGCAATCGAGCGGCTGGACGGGAAGTTCAAGCGTCCGTACGGCGAGGTGGAGTTGGACTACACCGTCCCCTGGTCGCGGCGGAAGTATGGCGATCTGCTGGAGGAGTTCGCGAGCGTGCGCATGACGGACGTCGACGCCGTGCGTAAGAAGGCCGACGAACTCGGTATCGAGCATGGTGGGATGGCTGACGCGGTGGTGATCAACGAGGTGTTCGAGCGAACCGTCGAGCATCATCTGATTCAGCCGACGTTCGTCTACGACTACCCTGCGGCTGTCTGCCCACTGACGCGGCGTCATCCGGAGGATCCGAGCGTCGCGCTGCGGTTCGAGGCGTTCGTCAACGGGATGGAACTGGGCAACGCCTACACCGAGCTGAACGACCCGCGAGTGCAGGAGGAGAATTTCAAACAGCAACTGTCCGGCCAGGGCGAGACGATGGCCATCATGGACGAGGATTTCATTCTGTCGCTGGAATACGGGATGCCGCCCGCCGGCGGCCTCGGCGTCGGCCTCGACCGATTGGTCATGCTCCTAACCGATAGCAAGAGCATCCGCGACGTGATCCTGTTCCCGCTGCAACGACCCAAGTAGCGCGAACGCGCGTCCTACCCGACGAAATCCGCGCGCAACCAAAATCACTATCCGCATGGTCTGAGGACGCGACAAACATGAACAAGGAAGAGGGGATCACAACAGTATATGATGGCCCGAGCCATGTTGTGATCCTTGGGGCAGGAGCCAGCATAGCGTCAACGCTCCATAATCCTGAGCCGTCAGGTAAAACGCTGCCATCGATGGACAACTTGGTTCAGGTCGTGGGGCTCGACGGCATCGATGAGGTGGCGGAGCTGGTACGGGTGGACAATAACTTCGAGGCGGTCTTCAGCTCCCTCTATTCGCGAAACTCCCACGTACCGGTAATCGAGAGAATTGAGCGACAAGTCAGGGAGTACTTCCAGGGTCTTCACTTGCCGCCGACGCCAACGATCTACGACTACCTCGCACTGTCGTTGCGCCCCAAGGACCTTATTGCCACCTTCAACTGGGATCCCTTCCTGGTCGAGGCGGTCGTCCGGAATCGTCACGTCGCCGAAATGCCGAGGATTGCCTTCCTTCACGGAAATGTTGCGATCGAATTTTCGGAGGCTACGGGGAGAACGGGACCTCCCGACGCGATTTCAATGACGACACATCACTATTATGCTCCAACTCGCCTTCTTTACCCTATTGCGCAAAAAGACTCCCAGGACCCATTCATCCGCCTGGAGTGGGCACAGCTCGATGCGTGGCTTAAGGGCTCAAAGCGGGTCACAATCTTCGGTTACGGTGCGCCTGAGACCGATGTCAAGGCAGTTGATTTGATGAGCAAAGCGTGGGGAGATCCGGACACGCGCGACATGGAGCAAGTGGAGATCATCGATATTCAATCAGAAGACGCGGTCTGCCGGCGATGGGAACGATTCATCTGTCGGGATCACGTCGATTATTGCACCGATTACTTCGAAGCCGCGACCCTGAAGGCGACCGAGGAGGGAGCCTGAAGCGAGAGCGGTTCTTGGACACCGAACGACACCGCTTCCCTACGGGCGCGGCTCTGAAAAAACGCAATCTGCGGGAGACACCACACTAGCATCCGCGACGTGATCCTGTTTCCGTTGCAGCGGCCTGGGCGGTTTCCTATGCACTTCACCCCGACGTCGAGTTCGTGGTGGAACCCGGTCGAGCGTTGGTTCCGCGAAATCACGGAGAAGCGCATTCGTCGCGGCACGTTTCCCAACGTGAACGCGCTGATCGATGCGATTCGATCGCTCATCGACGACCATCATCTGCATCGGAACACGTTCAAATGGACCGCCAAAGCCGAGACGATCCGCGAAAAAGTCCGCCGCGCTCGTAACGTCCTGGATAAAATGACATCAGCGTGAAACACTACACTAGCGGTTTCGGACGCCTCCGGGGCCCGCCGGCGCGGCACTACGCGCTGCGACACGCAGCTCCTTTTCGCCGATCAGGTGCAATCGCATCAGCAGAATCGCGGACTCCAGTTGCAGATCGACATCGGGCAGTTCGGTCTCGTCCTTCTCTAGCGCCAGCCGATCCTCGTCTTCATCCTCTTCGTCGTCACCGTCGCCGGCTTCGTCGGCGTCCTGCTCGTCCGCGATCTTGCCGTCCGCGTCAGCGACCTTGGTGTCGTTGGCTTTGTCATCGCCCGCGGCGACGTCGGCCTTGTCGCCGTCCTCGTCTTTGTCACGCTCGACCTTGTCGTCGGCTGCCTCACCAGCCCGTCCGAGGATGCTCTGCTCGCGCCACATCTGCTGGATCGTAATTAGTTCCTTCGGCACGGTCTCGTAGGCGGTATCCGGCCCGACGCCCCATTCGGTCGCGCCTTCCTCGTGGTGCAACCAACGCCCGCTCGGCAGATAATAGCGCGCCGTCGTCAGCTTCAGGTGCGTCGTGCTCCCGCTAAGTTGCATTAGTTTCTGAACGCTGAATTTTCCGAACGTGCGGTCGCCAACGATGATCGCTCGCTCATGATCCTGCAACGCGCCCGAGACGATTTCCGACGCGCTGGCGCTGTACTCGTTCACCAGCACCACAAGCGGCAGCGACGTGTACGGACCATCGCGCAGCGGCCTCGGATTCCGCCACTGTGGGTCGTTTAACCCTCGCGTGCTGACCACCAAATCGTCGCGTTTGAGGAACAACTGGCACATTTCGATCGCGGCTTTCATCAGGCCGCCGGGGTTAAAGCGGAGATCGAGGATGAGCCCCTTGCCGCCGTTCCGCTCGACGTCCTCGATGGCGGACCGGAGTTGTTCGACCGTGTTTTCCTGGAACGAGTTGACGCGAGCGTATCCGATCCCCATGTCGGGGTCGATCATGAAATCCCATCGCTCGGGATCATCCTTGTCGCGTTCAAACCCCTTCACCGAGATGAGCTCGACACGAGCCCGCACCAGCGGGACGTCGAACGTCTTCTTGTTCGACGGACGATAGATGGTCAGCGTCACGTTGGTGTTCATCGGACCGGTGATGGTCTGAACCACTTTGTTCAGCGTGATTCCCTCGATGGACTCGCCGTTTACGTGTGTGATCTCGTCGTCGGGAAGGACCCCCGCGCGATAGGCTGGCGTGTCCTCGAGCGGCGTCACCACGC
>JAJDDS010000373.1 GCA_029260195.1 Phycisphaerae bacterium | reverse complement strand
CGTTCCGTGTCGTTTCAGCAGGTCGACGACATGATCCAATCGCGTCGACAGGGTGTCCCCGCCCCCCATGGTGTGCGGCGACGTCTCGCTTTTGTCTAGTCCCATTGAAACATCCCCCGTCGCCACTCGTAGGCGAACCCCACCACGAGGAAGCCGGCGAACACAGCCATGGCTGCGAGGAGGAACCCCGCGCCGGCTGACGGTCCCACCGCCGACGTCACCGCCTCGCCCTGGGTGGCTGCCTTGTGAAACACCGGCACCCAAGGCCAAAGGAACACGACTTCGACGTCGAAGAGCAGAAACCGCATGGCGACGATATAGAACCGAACGTTGAAGCGACCGCGGGCGTCGCCGATCGGCGGCATCCCCGACTCGTAGGTGCTGTCTTTGACGGCGCCCTTTTTTGCAGGCTTGACCAGGTGTGCGAGCAGCATCATCGCCGTCGTCACCACGCCCACCAGCGCGATCACGAAGACAATCGAAGCGTACGGTGTGAAGAACGGTTGAGCGGTCACGATTCTGCCAGTTTCCCAAGCGATCCCGAGTCGGGGAGCGCGCTTGACTGTTCCGCCACCCAGACCGGAGTGTAGCGTTTCGCAGCGCGGGTGACGAGGGCACCCCGCCACCCCGCCTGACATCGGCCGATCGTCCGAATAACGCCAAATCCGCGGACCGTCGCCGTCAGGCGACTCTGCGACGCCGCGATCGCGGCCCTCCCGCCGCAGGGCACCAGAGGGTCAAACAGCGATCGCCCACCGTTTCGAGACACGCCGGAGCGAGCGTGTCGTACTTTTATCCGGGCGATCGGTGGACGTCAACGACTTGATGAAAGTCTTCACAATGTATCTGTAAGGCTGTATATGACAGATAGTTATGAGTGTGAGACCCACGTGTCGTGGTCCACCTCGGGGCGTCCGTGGCTTCGGAGGCTGCGTCTGATTTACGCTAGACGATTTACAGTTATGGTACAATCCATGGCTCGGCGTCAGACGCGCTCGATCCGCAATTACGATGGCTACACAGAACTCGATCACCCAGAAACTGGACGCCGTCTACGACGCCTTGCTCGGCGCCTTCGGTCCCCAGCATTGGTGGCCGGGGGAGACCCGCGAGGAGATGATCGTGGGCGCCGTCCTCACGCAGAATACCGCCTGGGCCAACGTCGAGCGGGCCATGGGCCGACTCAAGAGTGCCAACCAGTTGACACTCGCCGCCCTCGCGGACCTCGATGAGAGCGTACTGGCTGAGTGGATACGCCCGGCTGGTACGTACCGCGTCAAAGCGCGGCGTCTCAAGGCGTTGATTGGCTGGATTTTGGAAGCGTTCGGCGGCGATCTGGATGCGATGTTCCACTCCGATCCCGGTTGGCTTCGGACGTCGCTTCTGGCCGTCCACGGCGTCGGCCCCGAGACCGCCGACGCGATTCTGCTCTACGCCGGCGGTATGCCTACGTTCGTGGTCGACGCCTACACGCGGCGTGTCTGCCGTCGTCATTTTCTGATCGGGGGTGATGCCGGTTATGCGGAAACGAAATCGCTGTTCGAGCGGAATCTACGGCCGGACGCGGATCGCTATGGCGAGTACCACGCCCTGTTGGTGGAACTGGGGAAGCGCCACTGCCGCGTCAAGGCGTCGTGCGACACATGTCCGCTACGGACCGATGAACACGATGCCACGCTGTGACACTTGCGCGATCGGTGCGTCAGCGCGCGCTCAGGCGAAGCGTCCGGGCAACGTCACCGCCGGGCAGGATCAGGTCGCGGATTTCCTTGATCGCCCGCCGCTGCCCGGGCCAGTGGTATCGTTCGCACGCCTCCGAGAATCCAAGCCACACATAATCGACATGCTCACTGTTGAGTGACACCGCCGCGGTCGCCGGGATCCTCGCGGCGAAACCCGCGCACAGGTGAATCTCGTCCGACGCAGCCACGAAGAAGGTGTTGACCGATTCCAACTGATGCCATTCGTCCGCGACGAGCGTCGTCTCCTCCGCCAGCTCGCGCGCCGCAGCCTGGAACGCCGTCTCCCCCGACTCGATATGGCCGTGGACCGCCTGCCAGGTCCCCGGGAGACGTGACGTCGGTGCGCGGCGCAGAACCAGGAATGCGGGAATGCCGTCCACGACGCGGAAAACGTAGACGTCCACGATTTCGCTGACGATTCTCGGCATTACGCGCTCACAGCGCCCGCCGCGCAAAGAGATTGCCCGGCCGTTGCACGACCAAGCCCTTCATCTGCAACCTCGTCAGGGTTGCAGCCACCTTGGCTGGGGGGAGACCGGAATGATCGCAGATGTACTCGAGGGGGGAGTCGTCCAGGGTGATCGTCTTCAGGATTGCGGCTTCGTCCGCGTCTAATCGCCGGCCCGTTTTCGCGCGTGTTGGATCCTCGGGAGCGTCCGGGGCGTCCGCCGGTTGCATCATTCGACCCACGTCGCCCAATTCGTCGAGTACATCCTGCAGACACATGATTAGCTTGGCGTGATTGTCGCGAAGCAGCGCGTTGCTCCCGTGTGCGAGCGGGTTGCTGATCTGTCCTGGGACGGCGAACACCTCGCGGTTGTACTCCGCGGCGCACCGCGCCGAAGCCAGCGCCCCGCTGCGCTTGGCGCATTCCGTGACGATGACACCCAGTGACATGCCGGCGATGATTCGATTGCGCGGCAGGAAGTTCTTGGCCTCCGGTGGGGCGTCCATCGGCAACTCGGACACCAGCGCCCCGCCTTCGACGATGCGATCCGCCAGTTCCGCGTGTTCGGGTGGGTAGATGCGATTGAGCCCGCAACCCATAACCGCGATCGTCCGCCCCGCCGCCGAGAGCGCGCCGCGATGAGCGGCGCCGTCCGCACCCCGCGCCAGACCGGACACGATGGTGAACCCCGCGCTCGCCAGCGCGGTACCGAACCGTTCTGACTGCTCCAGCCCATACCGCGTGCAACGACGCGATCCGACGATCGCCATCGCCACGCCGTCCTCCGGCTCGAGTCGACCGCGAACGTAGAGGCACACCGGCGGATCCGGTGTGTGCTTCAAGAGGCGCGGGTACTCCTCGTCCTCCCAGCAAATCACCCGAGCTCCGCCCGTGCCCGCGTGGGCGATCGCTCGGTCGGCTGCGTCGTCGTTCCGGGCAGCCATTACCGCCCGTCCGCGATACGTGCCGATGCCTTCGACGCGCTCCAGAGCAGCCAAAGATGCGTCGAAGACTTTCTCGATCGAGCCGAAGTGCTGGACCAGCTTGCGGGCGCAGACCGGACCCAGGCGCTCCGCGCCCTGCAACCTAAGATACTTACGCGCCACCGGAGATGCGACATCGTCGAGACGGGTTCTCATCATCAGACCTCGGGGGATTGATCCAGCCGCGCGCTGACCATTGTACGGGCATTGTTCGCGCCAGCCAATCAGGTCGAGAAGGTCCGCAACAACCCCGGTGTCGGCTTGTAGCGGGGCGTTCTCGCGGGTCGCCTAGGATCCAAAAGCGATCTGAAATCCAGCGAAATCATGGAAATCGACGTCGAGATCGAGATCGAAGTCGAAGATCCAACAGTCGCCGTCCACGCCGTCGGAGGCTTCGCAGTCGAGGAACTGGGTGTAGTCGTCGGCGTCGACGTCGCCATCGCTGTCGCCGTCACCAGGCAAGTAGGGCTGGGCGGTGACACGGACGCGAGCCGTTCCCAGCGCGTCGGCCAGGTCGCACGACGCAGAGCCCCATGCGACGAAGGAGCAGGTGAAGTCGCCCATGTAGTCGGGGATGACGATCTCGGTGGACAAGGTCTCAGCGAGGGCTTGGAATCGAAATGTCGTGACCAGCAGACCCCCGGGCGGCGCAACAGCGCTACCTTCGCCGAGCGGGGGCGGGAATTGCGCGAGGGCTTCGAGATATGCGTCGCCGTCGTTGTTGGGTACGCCCAACGGGGGGACAGTGACGCCAGCGTTCACGTTATCCAGGGAAACGTCGTTGGCGAAACCGGCGAATAGCCAGTTGTACAGATCGGGATCGTTGGGGTTGTTGTTTTGGTGGGCCAGGATGCCCAGTTTCGTCGAATCCCAGTTTAGAATCACCTGCAGCGCGGATATCTCCTCCGAAGCGTCGGGGGCGTCTGGCACCACATAGAGGCCGAGGGCGATGACCTGACCGGGAACCGCGTTGACCACCGACGGTCGCCACTCGACATCAATGCGGTTGGGGTAGAAGACCGGCGACTGGTCGCACCCACCGGGACATTGCGGCTCGGCTGACGCGGCGCGTGGCGCGGCGATGACCCAGCATATCAGGCCACCACATAGGAGTATGGTCGTTCGTGATCTCGGCATGGATTTCCCCCTCCCTATCGTGCGCGTCCCATTCGCTCGTTGCCGGTCGCCGGGCGCGTCACGGTACCCCGCGCATCAGGCGACCAGAGTTTAGGTCCATCACCCCAGTATAGCCGAAAGGGCGGAGGAACCTCAAGGCGGATCCCCACGGGGGCGTTCCCCGGACTCCGTGAGAGACGGCCGTCACAAGGGCCGTGTGATGTCTCGGGATTCAACAAGCAACAAGTCCACGGCGAGTGGATGTGACGACTTTCAGCCGGAGCATGTGAAAAGTGCTGCATCGAGCTGCACGTGTTTGCAGCAAGCTCTGGCAGAGCATGTGGATGGCGTTTCTTGGTCCGGAATCCCGTCGAAACGCCGATTGAAGCTGTTTTCGTTGTTCACAGCCGCTGAGTATGGGGCGGCGCCTGCTGGCGGAATGTTCCGATGACGTTCGCGCTGCTGGGTGGAAGGCCGATTCCAGGTAGGGACACCACCGTTCATAAGTTCTTTTTGAATAAGTGATTACGTGAATCTGATCGAATCTTCAGGCGATGCGAATTGGCTGGCACTCCGTTTGCATGTGAAGCGTCGTCGAACCGTGCGTTCGGCCGTTGGATTCGGGTTGTCCACCATGGGTGATTCGGGTTTTTCCCTGGGGTTTGCGTGACGCTCACGGTCCGCGGATCCGTAGCCAGCGTCGTTGTTGGGCGGCGGCTGGACCGGGGGCGTCCGCGCGCTGCGTGCGAAGACGTGAGAGGTGAGAGAGATGAGAGGTTTACGCGCATTTCTGTTGTGCGCGGTGATGCTTGGCGTGCGAGCTCGCGCGGAGGTCATCGCGACGTTTGAGGATCCGGCGACGGATTCCTCGACCCCGCTATTTGAATTCGATGCGTTCTCGATGGAGTTGAGTGGAGCGTGGTCCGTTCCGGGGCTGACGCTCGAGACCATCGGGGGTGATTTCCAGGACGTGACGTTCTCGATGTCACCGGTGTCGGTGAACATTTTCGGGGGCGTGGGTCCGGGGCAAATCGAGTTTTTTGATGGCGTGTCGCCGATCTTCACGATCGCGTTTGATTCGGGTCACTTGAACCCGACGACGTTCGGCGCGACCGAGTTTCTCGCAACAAACGTGTTGGTTTTCAGTGGTTCGGCGCTGCCGTCACCGGTGGAGAACGAGAGCTTCGCGTTCGCGTTCGCCAACCAAGTTGATGCCGGCGGCGGCGGGTTTAGTGCTACGGCCTCTTTTACTTCCTCGGCGGATGTGATTCCCGAGCCGGCGTCCCTGGTGTCGCTCGTGCTCTCTGGCTTGATTTGCTATCGGCGTGCGGCTGGGTGTCGTCGGTAACTCGGGTGCCATGGCCGCGGAGGATTTGCTGTTTGTATTTGTGACGGAAATGGGATTCAAATCGGTGCCGTTTTCGACGTTGGACTCGGCGCCCAAGAGAGATTGGAGAAGAGAGAAGATGGAAAGAAAGTACGGAATCTGGACCCCAGCGCTGACGGCGCTTGTCGTGATGTGTTCCGGAGCTTCGGTGGCGTGGGCCGGGGAGGAAATTGTCGATCTAAGCATGACTCCCTCGGCGTCGACGATCAACGTGGGCGATACGGTGGAGGTCACGTTGATGGCGAGCCCGGGGATTCCCGAAGCGCTTGCGATGTCGGGCGTCCAAGTAATTCTGGGCTGGGATCCGGGGGTGCTGCGGTTGGCGGGTTCGATCGAGAACGTCTTGCCGGAGTACGACTGGCTCCAGAGCGGCTTCGACAACGACTCAGGTCTGGACGATCTAAACGCGGGGCTCTTCGATCCGCCGACGGGCGTTCCGGGCAACGACGGTGATGCCTTCTACTCGGCGTTGGGGCAGCTTGCGAGTCCACCGGTGGTCCCGCTGGCGGGCATGCAGGTGACGCGGTTTCTCTTTGAAGCGATAGCCGAGTCCAATGGACTGACGGACATCACGATGCCACTGACGGCGGGTCAGTTCACCCAGACGGCTGCGTTCAGCGCGACGGTTCCGGGGTTGAACATCCTCGGCGATGCGACTGGGACGCAGATCATGGTCGTTCCCGAGCCGGCGACGGGCGCGTTTCTCATTCTTCTTTCGACGGGTTTCTTGCGGGCTCGCCGCGGCGAGCGCGTGCGGTAAAGCCTCCGCGCGAGGTATGTGTTTTCGGAACCCATCGAAGGAGGGACATGAGATGAGAAACGCAATGTGTGAGCAGGAACGGTCGCGGCGACGGGCGCGGTTTAGCGGGTACGGTGCAGCCGTGTTCGTGTTGGCGGTGGCGTTCTCCGCCCGCGCGGAGAGTATCACGGTAGCGTCGTTCGCCGATCCGGCGGGCGATGAAACGACGCCGCTGTTCCAGTTCGACGCGACGGCGCACGAGCTGAGCGGCGGTTGGAGCGATCCCGGGCTGACGCTGGAGACAGCCACGGGAACGCATGAGAATGTAACGTTTACGATGTCGACGCTGGACGTGGACGCGTTCGGCGAGACGAGCGATGGCCAGGTTGACTTTCGCGATGCCGGGAACGCGCTGATCTATCGGATCACGTTCGACTCGGCGCACTTGTCGGTCATCGGGTTCGGCGCGACGGAGTTCCTGGCGACGAACGCGGTTGCGTTCAGCGGTTCGATTCTGCCGGCTCCGGTGTTCAATGAGAGCTTCTCGTTCGCGTTCGCGAATCAGACACCGTCGGGTCCGGCTGGCGGATTCACCGCGACGGCTGCGTTCACGTCGAGTGCCGAGGTTGTCCCCGAGCCGGCGAGCGTCGTGCTGCTGCTGGCGGGCTTCGGCGCGCTCGGAGTTTCGCGCCGGCGTCGCCGGTAGGTTTCGTTCGGACGGCGGACGACGCCCGGGCGGGTCGGGCTGTCGCGTTGTGTAGCGTCCCGTGATCCGCACAGCGGCGGGCGTCGGTGACAGAGTCGTGGATTGATCGGAGGCTGCGCGCTTTTTCTGAGAAGCTCGCAGCCTCCGTCTTTTTGCGCGCGAAAAGGGGGCGACGTCCTCACGCGGCGCCGTTCCCGGTTTTGAGACGAGGCGTCGCGGCATCCTGGGGAAGTTGCGCGACGGCGGTGAAAACGGATGATGGGCGGAAATGAAGCGTGAGTGGTTTCTGGGCGCTTAAGGTCCGGGTTGATTATCGACGTGCGTATGGATAAACTCGGGGTTCAGGATTGGCGGGGGAAACGCGATCGTGCTCGGAGACCACGCGGCCAGCCGCAAGGCGGTGTCGGTGTCTACTCGCTTTCTTCCCTTGGGCTAATCGGATTCTTTGGGTCGTAGGTTTTTTGTGGTACGGGCCGAATGCGCTCGGCGCGGATGTGTCGGCGCATGCCTCAGGGGAGTCGCAAACATCATGAGCCATCGTCGTATTCCAGATCTCACACTCTTTGTTTCAGTCGTGGTTCTGCTCGCGTCAGTGGCGCTAGGGGAGTCCACGCCACGCGCGGCGGTGGAGGAAGGTGATACCGGCCTGCCGGAAGGCGGAACTGTCTGCGGATCGACGGGCCCCGACGTGATCGTGGGCGACTTGACGGGGCCGACCAGCTGGGGTTCGACGGGAAGTATCGCAGCTTTTTCGATCGGGACGACGTCGTGCAACATCGGCGACGCGGAGTTGGATTGGATCTCGGGGAACAACAACCACCCGGTCATCGGACAGAGTCTCTATCGTCTCAAGGATGACAAGTTCGAGCACCTCGGACAGAGTTGGCTGAAGCACGGATTCTTTGCGCTGCAAGGGAATCTATGTTGTTCCTGCACGCCTTCGGGTGCGGGTGGCGCGGCGTTGGGCGTGGGCTGTTCGGACCCGTACACGTCAGGCCGCAACGGCGGTCAGAGCGGGCTTGGTCCAAAGCACCAGGTGAACGCCAACACCGGTCTGTTCAGCTATCCGTATCAGGATCAGGGGACGACCGGAAACACGATCTATAAGCGCGTGCAGGTGCGTCACGATGACCTGGACCCGACGATGAATCCTGGGGCGCAGTATTTCTCGGAAGCTCAATATGTGACACCGGACGACGCGCTCGCAAGCAACCAGAACAACAACGCATCCTACCGTCAAGTTAGCGTGACCCCCAGCGGAGGCAGTTACAACATCTTGTTCTCCGGCTTGACGCAGCGTGAGCAGGCAGCCATCCGCGCTTGGCAGGACGTCGACCCGACCGTGTATGAGGAGGACATGCAGGTCCCCGGGGAGGGTTTGTTCATTCTGGCGAGCAAGGTGACCGATCTTCTCAACGGAACCTGGCGATACGAATACGCCGTCCAAAATCTGAACTCGGATCAATCAGGCGAGTCATTCACGGTTCCGTTTACGGCGGGTGCGTCGATTTCGAATATCGAGTTTCACGACGTGGACTATCACAGCAACGACGGCGGTGGAGGGGTGAACTATGACGGTGCGGATTGGCCAGGCGTGGTGGACAACGGGACCAACACGATCACCTGGGCGACCACGCAGGACTTCGCGACCAATCCGAACGCCAACGCGCTGCGCTGGGGAACGCTTTACAACTTCCGTTTTGTGACCAATGCGTCGCCAACGACGAATACGGTGACGCTGGGGTTGTTCAAGCCGGGCGCACAGACGCAGGTGACGGGGTCGCCGGAGTGTCCGACTGGCGGGTTGAACTTCATCGATTGCAACAACAATGGGATCGAAGATCCCTGCGATCTGAACTGCGCGGCGCCGGGGTGCAACGTTCCGGGGTGTGGTCGCAGCGTCGACTGCAACACGGACAATATCCCCGACGACTGCCAGGGCGGACCACCGGTGCTGGACATCTTGCAGATCGCGACAGGTCTGAATCGCGCGGTGTATCTGACGTCGCCTCCGGGGGATACAAGCCGCCTGTTCGTCATCGAGCAGCCTGGGGTCATCCGGATCATAGAGAATGGAATCTTGTTGGCGACGCCGTTCTTGGACATCGCGTCGATTGTCGGCGGGGGCGACGCAGGGAACGACGAGCGCGGCATGCTGGGACTGGCATTCCATCCGAACTACGGTTCAAACGGTTTCTTCTACGTGAACTACACGGACAACTCGGGCAACACGGTCGTCGCGCGATACAGCGTGTCGGGGAATCCGAACATCGCGAACGGCGGGTCCGCGTTCACCATTCTGACCGTCAACCAGCCATTCTCGAACCACAACGGTGGCTGGATCGACTTCGGCCCCGACGGGTACTTGTATATCGCTACGGGTGACGGCGGGAGCGGGAACGATCCGGGGAACCGTGCGCAGACCATTACGGGTGAGCGATTGGGCAAAATGTTGCGGATCGACGTGGATGGGGGATCGCCCTTTGCGATTCCGCCGAGCAACCCGTTCGTGG
>JAJDDS010000372.1 GCA_029260195.1 Phycisphaerae bacterium | reverse complement strand
GAGGGCGTCAGCCTTCCCCCCAAACCCACCGGTGACGTTGTACAGATTGGTGAAGCCTTCGCTTTCCAGCATCTGGGCAGCCATGAGCGAACGCCCGCCGGATTGGCAGCCGACGAGGATGCGGTCACTCTCGTGGAGGTTGGCCCGGACGATACGCGTGAAAGCGTCGTTGGGGAACATACGTCCGGTCGACGCGTCGGATTCCATAACGGGTATGTTGAGGGCGCCCGGCGCGTGCCCGGCGACGAATTCTTGGGTGGTGCGCACATCGAGGTAGATGTAATCGCCCTTCCGCAGCAGGTCGTGAGCCTCTTGGGGCGACACGTGTTTGATCATTTCGGGTCCTCGTGAGTCTACAGCTTGGGTTCAACAGCCGACTATTCTAGCGAGTTAGACGGATCGTGCGAACCGAACCGAATGGGCGTGTCCTGCGCAAACTTTTTGAAAGATGTGGCGCCTTTACGACGCCTCGGAAAGGCTTCTACGATGCCACCTCGTTTCGAGGGCAGCGATCGGCTCACTTTGGAGGCAACGCATGTCGCAGGAGACCTCGCGGGCCGGCGGCGCGGAGATTGAGCGTGTGCTCGTTACTGGGGCGACGGGTTTCGTCGGGCGGTATGTGGTTCGAGCACTGTACCTCCGCGGGTATCAGCCCGTCTGCCTCGTCCGATCGCGGAGTCGGCTTGCGGACGCGACGGGCGGGATTCCGGAGGACCGGCTGGACGTGGTGGTCGGTTCGCTGTTCGACAAGTCGGCGCTCCGGGAGGCGGCGGAGCGATCGGACGCCGCCATCCATCTGGTGGGGATCATTCTGGAGAATCGGCTGCGTCACCAAACGTTCGACCGGGTCCATCGAGAGGGGACGGTGGGGGTGGTGGAGGCGCTGACGGCGGCGGGGGTGAGCCGGTACGTCCACATGAGCGCGCTGGGCGCGCGCCCGGACGCCGTGGCGGAGTATCACCGGACCAAGTTCGCGGCGGAGGAGTATGTTCGCGGGAGCGGGTTGGATTGGACCATCTTCCAGCCAAGCATCATCCACGAGCGCGACGGAGAGTTCATGCAACTGATGAAGACGTTCGCGTGTGGGTTGATTCCGCCGGTGATGCCCTATTTCGGGAGCGGTGAGAATCGTCTGCAGCCGGTGTCTGTGAAAGACGTCGCACACTGTTTCGTCGAGGCGCTCGGCCGTCCCGACACGATCGGTCAGACGTGTGGGCTCGGCGGGCCACGGGCGTACAGTTGGAAGGAACTGTACGCGGTGTGCCGGAAGCACATACCCGGCGCCCGCCGATGGAAGCCGATGGTCTCGCAGCCGGTGCCGATCGCGAAGCTGCTGGCCATGACGATCATGAAGACGCCACTGGTTCCGCGTGCGTTGAAGTTCAATGTTGGGCAGGTTCAGATGTCGCAGGAGGACAGTACCTGTCCGACGGAGCCGGTCGAAGCGACGTTCGGGCTGCGGTTGCGGGATTTTGAGAACGAGCTGGCGCGGTATGGGGCGTTGATCGAGTAGGGGGGGAGAGTCGAAGTGGATGTCGCGGGGGCATGAGGCGGAGCGCGACACGCGCCCGAGCGGAGCCGTGCTGCGGCTTCGCGAACACGAGTCCGGGAAAGAACGGCGTGGATTGACGCGATCAGATGGTGTAGAATGGCGCAAAGGTGCTCTTATGGATGAATCGGATTTTGGGTGGCTTGTCGAGCATGGTCCGGAGTTGGACGAGCGCTACCGTGGCAAGTGGATAGCGGTCCACGATGGCGAAGTTGTCGGAGTAGGCGACACGGCCACCGAAGCTGCGGCGCAAGCGGACGCCAAAGTGCCGGGGGGTGCGTATATCCTGGAGGGGGTGGACCACGACGCGGACGTCATCTATGAGTGTCTATAGGTGGCGGCGGCGCAAGACGAGGCATTTCGGGGAGACGTGGGTTCCGTTCGCACAAGTTGAATTCGCCGGGCCGGATCGGGCGTTTCGCGCATTTGCGATGCAGATCGACTCCGGGGCGGTGGTGTCGGTGCTGCGCCGGTCCGCAGCGGACTTGCTTGGGATTGACGCGGATGCGGGGAGGCGCGTTGAATTGGGATCGGTCGGCGGGGCGAAAATCGCTGCGTATGTGCATGATCTGCCGATTAGAGTAGCCAATTGGCCGGAGTGGGACGTCCCGTGTGCGATCGCCGACACGGAAGGCGTTCCGAATCTGCTGGGTCGGGCAGGGGTGTTCGATCTGCTTCAGGTCGATTTCGATGCGTCGGTCTTGGAAACGAAGCTCTCCGCGCCGTGGCTGGATTCCGATGGACAGCGAATCTGGCGGGCGATTCTCGCCACGTCGACGCATATTCTCGATCGTTGGGGACAGAACCCGCTCGATCCTCAAGTCGATGAGGCCGCTCGCCGTTTCGTGCAACGTGGCTCCCAACTCGCCGCAGCCGTTGCCGGGCTTGTGAAGCTCCACAGGGGGTTTGAATGCCCACTAATGATCCGCGCCATGTTCGATTACTCGGCTCAATTCGAGTATCTGATGCGCGATCCGAAGCGTCGCGCCGAACAGTACTTGGAATACGCGCACGTGGCCAAGTATGAGTTGATCAAAGCGAACTTGAGTCATCCAGAGGGTATCATCGGGGAATCGCTCACAAACTCACAGTTGCGCGAACAGGGCGAGAAACTCGTGCGCAAGGAGTTCGAACGCGTGCGGGATCGGTATGCACGGCCCGGAAAGAAGCAGCGCGTTTGGGATGCTTGATTCTCTCGCACGAACCCCCGTTTGCGCGAGCGGTTGAGCGTTTTTTGTGGCGTGAGGTGGAGGCGTGAGGTGGAGCGTAGGCGGCGTGAAGGGCGTGGGGCGGTTGTTCGTCGCTCAGAGGGGCTCGGAAGACCG
>JAJDDS010000371.1 GCA_029260195.1 Phycisphaerae bacterium | reverse complement strand
CTTCCAGTTCGTCGAACAGGCGCAGCAGGCCCCGCGGGGCTTCAACATCCATTGTCGCAGCTCCTTCAAACAGCGGTTTGCGTTGAATGTAAGGCCTCACGCAAAAACAGAGGCGCAACATATCCACAAGATACGCACAGCGCAACACCTAACATATGCCGACCGTTTAGGATGTTCGCCGAGAAACCTAATCAGCGAGATGATTTAGATGCGATTGCCCTGGTCATCTGGTCGGGCGCGCACGTGGGTCCGATAGAAACTGTCGGATGTGGGGCGTTCGGCGGCGTCGATTCTAAAGGTGCGTCACGTGGACGCCGACGAAGGATGCAGAGATGTGGGCACTGCGGGGGCTTGCCAGTGCGCGCGTCTGTGCGGCATCTGAGTGCCTGTGGACGCTGGTTCGATTTGGGGTAGGCCTTGGGGGAAACCGGACGTGCGTAGTCCTCGTAGCCGTGAATCTCTGCGCAAGATGCGCCGCCGGGGGGGGCAACGTCCGGCGGATCCGGTCAGCGATCTGGAGGCGTCACTCGATACGCTGCTCGATACGCCGGCTGTGCGGGGCAGGGACGAGCCCGCGGTGGACGCCCATCCGCCGCCCACGCCGATCGATCAACTCCGCATGCTTGTCACTTCGGAGCTCATGCCGATCGTGGACCGCCTGAACGATCGCTACGCCGGGCGTGACATTTTCGTCACCATGGACCCGACGGAGTTCCTGAACGGTGGTCGAAGCCTGTTCATCCTCATCACGTTCAAGGACGCCAGTTTGCGGCTGGACGGGACGGTCACTTCGGACGCGATCGCGTTTCGTGAGACGCGCCGGTTTGCGGATCGCGCGGGCGCCGTCGTCGGCGGCCCGCTCATCCGCCACACTCGAATGACCGCCCAAGTGTTCAGCGATCTGCTGCACGAACGTACCATCGCCCTAGTCAAAGCCGCAACCGCTCCGCTCTGATTCAGGAGCATCCCCCCCGCCCGCGGCTACCGTTCCGATCCCGGCTGGCCGAAACCGTAGTTGAAGACGCACCATCCACCGCACCGGACCTTGCGGCGCCTTCGGCGCGCCATCAGGGCGGCGAAGGACAGGACTAGCAGTGTGTTCGGCTCGGGAACCGCGGAGATCATTTGCAGTTCGGAGTCGTAATTTCTGCCGGACCCCGGCCCCATGCTTCCGCCGTCCCCGGCGGGTCGCGGGAAGTGAGCGGGGGAGTTAGCCCTTTTCGCCGTGGTCGATGGACTCGTCGGGGCCGAAGTCATTGGGGCGGGTGCGGCGGAACTCTTCCATTTCCGGAGGCCCGGGGAAGGCCTTGTCGGGGTTCATCGCCGGTTCGGCAGCCGCACAGAGATCAGTGAAGTAGGGCGCGAGTTTGTCGTAGGCTGCGCGCTTGGTCGGCATTTCCAGTCGATTCCACAGTCTCGCTTTGTGCAGTATGAATACGCTTGGCTGTTGCATGAACTGGACCAGGGCGTCGGCGCGCATGTCACGCAGCGGCGCGAGGTGCCGGCGCTTGGTCTTTCCGGGGTCAGTGCCTTTGTCCTCCATGTAGTAGTGCCAGCCCTGTTTGGCGCGTTCCATGGAAGCGATGGCTTGATCGACTTCGCCGAGGCTTAGATGTTTGAGTGACCGGAGTACCCAGGCGCCGATCAATGCATTGGCGCGCTTGAAACTGCTCAGTTCGGACCAAAACTCCCTCATGACGAACTGTTCGAGCGGTTGGAGGAAGCGTGGCTGAACCAGTCCGGTGTCTGAGTCGCGGTTGTACTCGCGGAGATAGGCGTAGTACCCACTGGCTTGCGCGACGTTTTGGGATCCGCCCTCGGTGTAGAGTTGGCGGATTCCGTCCTCGAGGTCGGTGAAGTGCCCGACGCTGTAGCTGGGACCAGCCGTTCCCTCAATGAACCGTGGGTCAGCGCCGAACTGTTCCTTTCCGAGTCGCAGGTACGTCTGGTGCAGATGTTCGATGAATCGCGAGTCGGGCAGTAGTTCGAGGTATGAGCGTTTGGGGTCGTCGAAGTTGGGTTCGAGAATGAGTTTGCCGCGTTTGATCGTGTACTTGAGTCCGAAGAAGATGTACCGGACGGTGTTCATCGAGTCGTTTTCGTCGAGATCGAGTTGTCCCTTGGTGACCATGTCGCCGCGGGAGGACCAGTAGAGGGCGTGCATGTAGGGCAGCCGCCAGTCGAGGGGGCCGTAGTCCTTCATGAGCTGCAGCATCCACTGCGGGTCCATGTTGTAGTCGTCGCGCAGCGTTTGGTGTCGCAGGCAGGCGAGGATGCGGTCGCGGACGTCGACGTAGTCCGAGTGGGTGAGCAACTCGATGCGGGCTTCGTGCAGGGTGCGTTCGGCGTCGGGTGGGATCTCCGCGAGGAAATCTCTTGTCCGCAGTTCGGAACGCAGATGCCGAGCCGCGAAATCGAGCAGCATCTTGTCGGGAGTCAATTGCAAGGTCGCCAGTCGCTCGACGAAGTGCATGGCTTCAGGATCCTCTGCGAGCAGTGCGCTGAGTTGCGCGGGCGCGTGTGCCACGGCGGCGAAGTGATTGACGATTTCCTCGTCGTTGAGCGCCACCGGCGGCGGGCCCAGCACGCGTTCCATCTCGACGGCGAGTTCCCGCTTGTAGGTCCAGTGATGATCGTCCATGAAGTCGCCGACTTTGTGCCAGAACATCCACGCGAGTTCGAGATAGAGTCCGACAGACTTATCATTGAATCGCAGCCCCTGGTTGCGGATGAGGTTGATCCCCTTCCGCACCCAGTACCATCGCCCTTGGGGCGTGTATTGGGTGACGCTGATGTTATACGCCATGTTCCAGGCTGCGTATTTCCAAACGGACGGGAAGCGGGGCGCCAGTTTACAAATCATCATGGACAGTTTGTTCAGTTCGTAATACTTGTTCTCCTCTTTCAACCGCTCGAGTCGCATGAACAGGAAATCAATGGCCAGCGCGCGGAATGTGCCAGTCTTGGTCAGCAGCGAGATGTCAGGCGGAAGACCGTGCGTGGCTTCGGGGTCGAGGGTCAGTTGCTTCTCCATCCGGATCGTGTCGATGGGCGCGACGAAGAGTGAGGAGGCGGCGACGCACAGAACGGCGATGAGGACGGTGGTCACCTGGATGTACCGCTCACCGCGCTTGGCGCTCTCGCGACTAGCCAGGTATTCGGGCAGTTGATGGTCGACGACTTCGCGAGGGTTGCGCATCAGTGTACGATTCCGTCCGTCATGTTCAGATTGACGCCTCTGCGACTTCGCGGCGTTGGAACAGAACGCACGCGAGCAGCACGATTCCGGTCGTCCCCAGGAGCACTAAGTCGCGCAAGGCAGTGAGCACCCACATGAGTGTCACGTTGCGCCCGTTGACGAGCAGGGCGGTTCCGTCATAACGCGAAAAGTCCGGAATGAGGAAGAACAGTATTCGGTAGAGAAATTGGACGGCGGTCTTAAACAGTCCGTGAGCGCCGCCGTCGTCGAAGTAAGTGATGGCGTCGGTGAGGAACCCCGCCATCGAGGCCATGACGAGGAACGTCAAACTCACCAAACACGCGACCGGGAACGAGAAGACGCACGTGGTCATCAGTGCGAACGCAGCCAGGAACATGAGTTTGCACATCATCATCGAGAGCTGGCGCAGCAGGTTCCCTTCGAATGACCCGACGGGGAAGAGCACCTCGAGGTCGTCCATTGAAGTGAAGTTGATCGTGTTTGCGAACTGGGGTTCGTCCTCGAAGGGGTTGCGGTTTCGCAGTTCGACGTGCAGCGTTCGGTCGGGCGCGACGGCGTCGGCCGGGACGGAGATGGAGTGGAATCTGCCAATGACGTCCCGCCGATAGATCTGGTACAACTGTGTTCCGCGGTCGGGATTGCCGACATAGAGTTCACAGCGGAGTATCTCGTCGGGCGGGTACGACCAGACTTCCGGCTTGTAGCGGATCTGGATCGTGCGATCAGCGGTTCGCTCACATCGGACGTTTTCAAACTCGAAGCGTCTTCCCTCCATCGGAAATATGGTCCGCCATCGCAGTTCGAGATCCTGCCGAAAGGTCTTCAGTTCCGCGGCTTCGGTGGCGGAGTCGAGGTTGGTTGCGCCCCGGGGAAGTACTTCCTGGTATCCTCCGGATTCGAGTCGCTGGTTGAACAGTCGCTCCGCCTCAGCGGTGAAGTCGGGAACTTTGCAGGGGACGGCGTGTCGGGCCGTGAGTACTTCGTCGCGGGTGCGGGCTTCGTCGAGCGCGTCGGGCGTCCCCAATGCGACCATCGCGCGGGTAACGCCGTAGATTCCGGCTCCGGAGAGTATCAGCAAGCAGGAGCTGAGCGTTACAATTCCAAGCCATTTGCCGGCGACGAACTGCCAACGTGGGATGGGTTTTGCCATGAGAATGAGGATCTGTCCGCCGACGACTTCTTCGGAGAGTGACCGAGCGAGAAAGACAGTGAGCAGTGCGAGCAGGACGTCGAGTCCGCCGAGAGAAAACGAGAGGAACGTCTGTATTGCGGAACTGACCGATTCCTCTTGACGCAGCGAGAAGGGCAGCCCGGCGAGGATGAGGAGGATGAAGGCGATGAACACCAGCGCGATGCGCATGCGCACGCCTTCGGCAACGGTCTGTCGAGCGATCGCCCAGATCCTACCCATCAGTGTCCTCTTTTCGACGGATGAGTGAGTCGATCACGGTCCGATCCCCCTCGATCGCCCGCGGCGCTGCGGGTTCGGGCGTCGGCGGCGTGTCGAGATCATGCGTGTCGTCGACGGTCGCGATCTCGCGGGGGTCATCCGGAGGTGTTTGCGTCAGTTGCTCGATGAGCCTCTTCGTCGGTTCCTCAACCGGTTTCTCGGGTGGAATCTGCGCCGATTCGACGACTCTCGAAGCCGCGGTCTTGTGGGCTGCGGTGACGAGTGTGTCGATGACGCTCGCGGGTTGGGTCGTGCCGAGGAAATCAGCGATCTCGCCGCTGCGTCGGGCGCCGGAACTGCGGACGTTGGCGGCTTCAGCCTGCTCGATCGTCTTCATGAAGAAGGTCTCGAGTCGGTCCGCAGGCGCGCCGACACTGAGGATTTTCTTGTCGCCGTTTTTCTCAAGCAGGTCGCGCACTCGGGCGATGAGCTCGGGCGTCAGTTGTTCGGTGGTGAACTGCGTGCGATCTTCACGGCTTAGCAAGTCGCTGGTCGTCCCCGAAGCCCGCTGCCGACCGCCGTAGAGGATCGCGATGTGATCGCAGACGTCCTCGACGTCGGCGAGAAGGTGGCTTGAGAGCAAGATGGTCTTACCCTTGGCAGCCAGATCGCGAACGACGTCCTTGATCTGGCGGATCCCGATCGGGTCGAGCCCCGCAGTGGGTTCGTCGAGGATGAGGAGTTCGGGGTCGTTGAGGAGTGCTTGAGCCAACCCGATCCGACGGGCCATGCCCTTGGAGTACTCGCCGATGCGCCGTTTCGCCTCGTTCTGGAGGCCGACCATCTTGAGGAGTTTCTCGATTCGATCCGCGCGCTGTGCGCCGTGCAACTGGAACAGTCTGCCGTAGAGGTCGAGTGTTTCACGGGCGTTGAGAAAGCGGTAAAGGAAGGACTCCTCGGGGAGGAATCCGATGCGGGTTTTGACGGCGACGTCGGTCGGGGGTTTTCCAAAGACGGAGATGCGCCCGCGGGTAGGATAGAGGAGGCCGAGGAGCATCTTGATCGTGGTGCTCTTGCCGGACCCGTTGGGCCCGAGCAAGCCGAAGACCTCGCCGCGCTGTATCTCCATATTCAGGTCGTTGACCGCGATGACGCGATTGCGCCGCCAGAAGTCCTTGAAGATCTTGGTCAGTCCCGCAGTCTGGATCACCGGTATGTCGGTACCATTCATCGATCGGTTACTTCCGAAATGGGGGAGCGTGACGCTCCCGGGGTTCGGCGCGGATGGTTCGCTCGTCGAGCGCCCGCTAGGGGACGGTCAGCGGGCCACCCGGAATCTTGATCTCCAGCTCTTGACGCGCCTCCGGAAGGGCATTCTGCAGATAGGAGTCCCGCTCCTTTCGGTCCCGCTGTCTCGGGTCCAGTCCGACCCGGATGCGAATCTGCGTACCGGCGGGTCGATAGACTTTGGTGATGTTGGGATTGGCGAAGAGCCTCCCCTTGGTTTCCTCCCACAGTCTCGTTAGCAGCAGAGTCGGCGCTTGGCGGTATTCAGCAAGCAGTGTTCGGTACTGCTCGGCGTCTCCGTTCATGCGTTGAACAGCCGATGTCCGGTACCCCTTGGCGTTGCGGATCATCGTCCCGACACGTCCGGTGGCTTCGTGTTCGACGATCTGGTCGATTTCGGCGTTGATTCGGTCCATCGTCGTTGCGTCGCTTGCGAGCCGGGCACGGTCGAACTCGTCGAGGCGATCGATCAGCTTCACGTGCGCGGCGCCGGCGGTGGTATTCAGTAGTTGGCGAGCCCCCTGTTCCGCCTCGCGGATAGTCGTGCGTTTATTGTTTTCCTCTGAGATGACCTGATCGAAGGCCCGCTTGGTCTGCACCGGCGGGATGGCTTGGGGGATCTCGACGGACTCGACGACGATGCCGGTTCCGAGGTCATCAAGCGCGCGGTTGATCGCGAGCCTCGTGTCCGTTCGCAGGTCGGAGAGGCGCCTTCGTGTCGCCTCTTCGGTGGTATATCCGCTCACCACGTGGATGGCTGCGTGTTCGAGGATCTTGGCGATGATGTCGCCCGCTCGTTCGACGTCGGTGTCAGAGACCAGTGACACATACTGGGTCAGGTCAGCGATTCGATAGCGGAGGCGCCACTGCACATGTACCAGCCCCTTATCGGCGGTGAGTAGGGCGCCGTCGCGCATCGGGTGTAGGCCTCGGCGTCCGCGGCGAACTTCGCTCAGCGGGCGACCTTTCTCTTTGTCCTGCAGGAATAGCCAGTGGCTATCGATCGCGAGCGTACTGCTCTGGTTCACCGGTATCTTGACCACCTCGTCGATCGGCGCGGGGAACGCCCAGTGGAATCCCGCGGCTTGGACGCTCCCTGTCGGCTTCCCGAGCCGCAGAACGAGTGCTTGCTCGTTTTGCTCGACGACAAAGGTCCCCGAGAGCAAGAAGAGGATGACGAGGACGATCATGGCCAGCTTGAGAATGCGAAAGCTCGTCCGCAGGGCGTCCGCCAACGATTGGTTCGCGGAGTCGAGCGACGGATGATCGACAGAGTCTCGCGGTCTCGGTTCGTCGCTCATTTCTTGCTCACGTTCTGAGAGAGCGTTCCGGCGTCTTCAGCCGGGACGGAATTGAGGCTGGCAGCCGGTTTGATCAGTGCGCCATTGAAGAGATCAATGGGCGTGAAATCACGGTCCATGATGAGCGTCGTGTCCTGCCGGAGGGCTTCTTCGATGGTCTTGAGCTTGTCCAGGAAGATCCGTAGTTCCGGACTCTCCTGGAACTGAGCATACACCTGACTCACGATTCGCTGTCCTTCGTTTCGGATCTCGTCGGCTTTTCGGTTGGCGACAGCCATGATGCGTTCGCGCTTCGCACGTGCGTCGGCGATGATCTCGGCGGACTGTGCGACGCCCTCGGCGTTGTAGTTGGCAGCTTTGTTTTCCTCGTTTTTCTTCATGCTGTCGAAAATGGCCTTGGTGACGGACTCGGGGAGCGTGAGCTTGGTGATTCCGAAGTACGTCACTTCGACGCCATACTCGTCGCGCCAGACGTCGCGGACCGGTTCCAGCATGCGCTCCTCGATTTCGCGCAGCTTTCGGTCGCTGGCATCGGTGGAGACGAAGTTGGAGAATTGATACTGGCCGATGACCGCCTTCTTCTGCGAACGGATCGCGTTCCGCAGTTGTTTTTCGCCGTCCTCGTCGCCGTCGAAGCGGTTGTGGAACAGGTAGGGGTCGACGATTGTCCACAGTGTGGACGTGGTCACGATCAGGTTCTTACTGTCGGCGGTTACGGTTTCCTCGGTGCGGTCCTCAAGGACGCGGATGCGCTTGTCGAACTTGACGACGCTCTGGATCGGCCAAGGCCACTTGTACTGAAGACCGGGTTCCGAGATGGTTCCGCCGGTCGGTTCGCCGAACGTCTTTTTGATCGCGACCTCGGTGAACCGCACCTGAAACGTACACATGTAGAACCCCAGGATCAGCACCACAAGGGCGCCCGCCAGGAGTGTGGGAAGGCTACGCATACCAAGAGTCTCCAGTAGTAGCGTCGTCGCTAGTGAACGGTGGTCGCCGGTTCGTCCGTCGTCAGGTCCAGCGTCGATCGTTGTTCGGTCGTGTACTCCACGATGAGGTCTTCGCGATTCCCGGTGTACACAAATTTTCTCAGCCCCGGCAGCGCCGCGCGAAGCAACTGCAAATACCGTCTCATCTTGAACAACTCCGGTGTCGCGTCGAACGCGATCAGGTCGTTCTGGTAGCGGCGCAACTTCGATTCCGCGTCGCTGACCGCGTGCGAACGCTGCGCCCGCGCGTCCGCAATCGCGGCGGATGCCGCGCCGCTGGAAGGCGCGATCCCCTTTTCCCGGTTGCCCATCAGAAAGTCGTCGACCAGTTTCGCCGCCTCGTCCGCCAGCCGTTCATCACCCTTGGTTCCCGAAGCCTCGGCTTTGGCCGTGAGACGATTCATATCGATAATGGCTGCGTCCAACTCGGTGGCGTGCGCGACACTGCCCGCCGTCAGCGTCAGCATGCGGTCGTGCTCGCCCTTGGCACGCTCGATCGCGGCAGCCTTGTTGATCTCAGCAGAGATCACGGCTTGAAACGTCGACGCCACCTCGCTCTCAGCCGGAGGATGGGCGTGCAGACCGATCGCCGTGAGCGCGATCCCGGTTTTCATTTCGTCGCAACGCCGCTGCAGCCGGGCGAGCATCTCGCGACTGAACGCCGCACGGCCCGTGCTCATGAGCGACGTCGCGTCGTGGCTGGCTGCGTAGTTGGACAGCTCCTCGAACGCGAGCGCTTCGAGAACGCGATCGGGCTCCTGAAAACGGTAGGCGTAGTCGTAGAGGTTGTGGATGTGGTACTGAATATCGATCGAGATCATCAAAAGGCCGACGCCTTCGCCACCGGCCGCCCCGGCGCTGGAGGTGGAGAGCGCTCGCCGGGCAGCCGACGCACGCGATTCCATCTCCGGTGCGTCCACCTCGGCGTTGGCGACCATCATCAGCATACCGGATACCAGATGATGGTGTTCCTCGGTCCAGAGAACAGCCTCGGAAACCTCATCGTCGTGTTCGGACCCGTGCTCCGGTTCGTCCTTCGCGGACTCGCCCGCGTGCGTCCCGACCGTCAGCTCGCGAACCCTGTGGACCCGCTCGCGCACCACCCGGTCAATCGGCCACGGGAATTTCAACCCGAACCCCGAACCCACCGGCGCCGCGTTCGCTTGGTTGACCTTGCCGAATCGCTCGACGTACGCCTGCTCATCGACGTCGATCACCACGATGCTCGATAGCAGGATGAGCGACAGGGCTGTCAGCATCGCCAGAGGGAACACCGATCGCTGGAGTAGCTTATAGAACCACGTTCCGCTCACCTCGAAGCCGAACTGATAGTTGATCGTCTCCGCGATGGATCGAACGATGCCGCCGGGCTCGCTGAAGAGCGCCAAGAGACGGCTATCGAATGCCAGCCGAATCTCCTCTTCACCACGCCTTGGGCGGTAGAACTCCAGGACGAAATTCGCTAGCAGTTCGATCCCTAGCAGAAGGATAGCGAATCGAATGGCGTACGCGGCGACCGGCTCCGCCCATATCGCGGTGGTCGGGTTTCCAGCCAGCGCCATCGCGACGACCGCGATCGTCGCCGTGAGCGCGTTTCCGATCAGATAGCTGCCTCCGGCGCGCATCAGCCCCCATTCCGGTCGTCGGGCCATCCCCACGATGTACCGTGCGTAGACGAAGCAGGCGAACGCAGCCGCCGTCGCGAAGATCATCGCCACCAGCGGTTTCGGAGCACGATGCCAAGTGTCCGCGTCCACCGCCTGCGCCAGCGGCCAGCCCCACCACACAAACGTCCCACCAATG
>JAJDDS010000038.1 GCA_029260195.1 Phycisphaerae bacterium | reverse complement strand
GCCCCCCCGCGCCCCCCCGCCCGCCCCCCCCCCCCCGCCCCCGCCCCCCCCCCCCCCGCCGCCCGCCCCCGCCCCCCGCCCCTGAGAGATGGGCGTGACGCGAATTCGGAGGGTGGCAGGGAAGTGCGGGCGGCGCCGGCGCGGTACTGGTGGTTGAAGCGGATTGCGGTCGGGGTGGGGGCGATGATCGTGGGGTTGGTGGTGCTGGAGAAGACGAAGGCACGACCGGTTTGGCTGGCGTTCCATGCGGCGGTGATGAGGTAGTCCTGTCGTCCGTCGCGGTTGACGTCGCCCATGCCGTTGGCGTCGAAGCCTAGGGTGGCGCCGGGGCCGTCGTGGGTGAATGATTCGAGGATCGTGCCCGTGCGTCCGGAATAGACGAAGGCTTTTCCGGCGTTGTTGGCGCCGATGTCGGCGGACCATGCCGCGAGTAGAAGGTCGGCGCGTTGGTCGCCGTCGACGTCGCCGCCGCCATTCATGAACCAGAGGCCGAAGTTTGCGGAAGGTCCGTTGGGGGCGAGATCGTAGAGCAGGTTGCAGGCCTGTCCGTCGTAGGCGTAGACGAAGGAGCGGGCTTCGTTCTGGGCGCCGACGACGACGTCGGTGCGTGTGTCGTGGTTGACGTCACCGACGAAGGCGACGCCGGAGCCGAAGGACGCCGCGGGTGACGGTCCGTCGATGGCGCAGATGAGTTCGGCGGTGCGTCCGGAATAGACGTAGGCTCGTCCGGCGCCGTTACCGGCGCCGTCATGTCCCGGGGCTCCGATGATGCCGTCGCCGATACCGTCGCCGTCGCCGTTGACGTCGCCTCCGCCCCAGACGCGGAATCCGAACTGATCGAAGTCGGCTTGACCGTTGAAGGCGTGGAGGGCGGAACCATCGAAGCCAGCAAAGATGATGACGCTTCCGGGGCCGGCGTTTGGCGCGCCGGCGATGATGTCGGGGGTGCCGTCCATGTTGAAGTCACCGGCTGCGCCGGCGTCGTTTTCGAGTCGAGCGCCGGGGACGAGTCCGGTCATTCGGAGCAGTTCCTCGCCGGTTGCTCCGGAGTGGATGTAGATTCGTCCGGCGTTGCTTCCCCCGGCATAGTTGGTTGGGGCGGTCAGGACCCTGTCGTTGATTCCATCGTTGTCGATGTCGCCGACGTTGTTGGAGACCCACCCGAATTGGTCGCCGGCGTTTTCGCCGTCGATCCGTCGATGGTGTGTATGGCGAGGCAGTCTTCGAGGCACTGGGCTCGGGCGGTCGCAGCGCAAGTCACGAGGACGGTTGTGACGGCGGCGGCGATCGCGAGCAGAGGGCGTCTGGGATTCCCTACCATGGGTACGTCACTCCTTGGATGCCCGGGGGCATGCTGGTGTCTATTGTTGGCAGCGGGGCGGGCGTGGTGGGGTTTCGACCACGCGCCGCGTTGGGTCCGGCCCGATACATGTATCCGCGTAGTTCGCGGGAAGAACCGGAAGGCAAGTTTCGGATTTTCTTGGGTCCGGGGCGGGAGTTTTCTCAATTGAGAGGGGGAGAGTGGCGATCGCTGCCCTGAGTGGCGTCGCTGAACGAGTATGCTTCGGGACCACCGAACGGTTTCGGTTCCTGACGGGCGCGGCTCTGGAAGCGCGCCATCCGCGGGAGGCTGCCTAGGAGAAGATGGGGACGGGTTTGCAGTCGGCGTCTATGGCGACAAATACGACGACGGCGTCAGTGACTTTTATGACTTCGTCGCCGTCGAATCGGTCGGCGGAGACGGTGACGCGGATGGTGATGGAGGTTCGGCCGACCTTGACGGTCTCGCAGTTAAAGTTGACGACGTCGCCGACGAAGACGGGGTGATGGAACTTGACCTCGTGCATGGAGACGGTCACGTAGCGGTGTTTGGCCTGTCGGCGGGCTTCGACGAATCCGGCCTGGTCAATGTAGCTGAGGAGTACGCCGCCGAAGATGGTGTTGGCGGCGTTGGTGTCGCGGGGCATCATGACGACGCTGATCGCGGGGCAACCGGAGGGTGTTTTGATTCGTTGCGTGCTCAAGTTGTGGACTCCATATCAAGGGGAGAAGCTGTCATCCTTCAGCTATCAGCCATCATCCGGAGAAGTCAACACGGTCTTGGTGATAGCTGACGGTTTTCCGCGTTGGCTGATCGGTGCTCAGCATTCGAGGTTGTTTTCATTGGCCATTGCATCAAGGAAGTTTTGGGCGGTTTCGGGTCCGTGTCCGGCGTAGTGGTTGTTGATGAATGTCACGATTTCGGCGTGGGAGACGAGGTTGTTGACGGCGCGAACGATGGAAGCGATGCGTTCTCGGCGGTCGATGACGATCTTGTCCCACGTTGTTGTCGTCTCCTCAATGCCCTTGCGGTCGCCGATGAGGCGAAGGTAGCCGAAATCGCCGGTAAGACAATCGTGTGATTCGAGGACGTGCTCGACCGGGGGCATCCAGACGTGCTCGGTGAGGACATAGGCGACGCGATGCCGGCGGAGCAGGTCGAAGAAGCGCGGGCCCAGCCAGGACTTGTTGCGGATTTCGACGGCGAGGCGATGAGGATCAGGAAAGGCGTCGAGAAAACGGTCGAGCCGTTCCAAAAAAGCCTCCACATTTGAAAAGGCTTTCTTGTTAAAGTACCCGAACTGGAGAAGAATGGACCGGAGCTTGTGACGCAACGGCGCGAGTGCGTTCAGGAACCGGTCGCGTTCCTCGTCACAGTCGATCAGGATCTTCTCGTGGGTGATGACCGCGGGTGTCTTGACGGTGAACTGGAAGTGGTCCGGCGTTCGGTCGAACCAGCCTGCGACCGTGCGTGCGGCTGGGATGCGGTAGAAAGTGGCGTCGACCTCGACAATGTCGAAACGGTCGGCGTACCAGCTCAGGTAGTCGCGAGCGGGCGTTCCGGCTGGGTAGAAGACCCCGTCCCAGTCCCTGTAGGACCAGCCGCTGGTTCCGACGCGGAGTGATGTCACCGTCGTCCTTTCGTGGTTGCGGAGCGGACAAGACTGCTTGGTATGGTAGCGGTTGGGTGCGGGGCGGGCCAGTAGGTGGCGGCGTCCGCAGAGTTGGAACGGCCGACGGGGGGTCGGCTGCTACGGCGTTGGAGTTTTGGCGTGAATTGGTGGATTGACGACGGAAGCGATTGTCCGCGAGGGAAGTCTATGACGCGTCGGGATCTGCTCGTCATCGTTGCATTGGTTTTGATCGCAAGTGCCGCGCGCGGGGCGATCGTGGGGGACATCGTTCGGATCGGATTTCCGTCGGTGGGTGGGCTGGCGGAGGGGCGGGATCTGGTGCGTGGGGGTGCGTGGGTGCCGGTGGTGGTTGATCTGAGTCTGGATGGTGGGGGATCGTTCGACGGATGGATACGCATTTCGCAGCCGGACAAGGACGGCGATCTCTGCTTCGATACGCAAAAGGTGCAACTGACTTCGGAGGGTGGTGGGCGGCGGTACACGCTGTACGCGCTGGCGAATCCGTCGAACAACCGAGGGAGCGCGTACTCGGTCGAGGTTCGGGATCGTGAGGATCGTCGGGTGGACCTAGCGTCGCGCGGACGGCGGACGGGGGCGTTGACGCCGAGTGAGGCGCCGGAAATGCTGACGGCGAGTGAGTTCCTAATTCTGTCGGTTTCGACACGGACGGCGGGGAAGGTGTCGCGGCTGCAGGATCCGGATTCGCGGGATCAGTTCTCGCGGAGCGTGCGCGTGGCGCATGTGGCTCCGAGCGACCTGCCGGCGCGATGGCTGGGGTTGGATGTGGTGGATGCGGTGGTCTGGGACGAGGCGGATCCGAGCGAGTTGTCTGGAGGGCAATTGGGG
>JAJDDS010000370.1 GCA_029260195.1 Phycisphaerae bacterium | reverse complement strand
CCCCGAATGGAACCACGCCAACGCCGTCGTCCTCGCCCGCACACCCGTCGACGACGCCCTCATGACCAAATACCCGCACGTCCAGATCGCTACGCACGGACCCTCCGTGGGATTGCCGGATGGGGTCATGGGCAACAGTGAGGTCGGACACCAAAACATCGGTGCCGGCAGGATCGTCCCGCAGGAGATCATGCGCATCAACCAGAACATCGAGTCCGGCGCATTCTTCGAAAACGAAGCGCTCTGCTCCGCCTTTCACCGCGCGGATGCGCGCGGCGGCGCCGCACATATCATGGGCCTCTGCAGCAGCGCCGGTGTACACAGCATCCTCGACCACCTCTACGCCATTCTCGAAACCGCGAAGCGCCTCGCGTTCGACCCCGGCCGAGTCATCCTCCATATCATGTCCGACGGCCGCGACACGCCGCCCTTCAGCGGGATCGACTTCGCCCGCGAGATCGACAAGAAAATGTCCGAGATCGGCGTAGGGCGATTCGCCTCACTCATAGGTCGCTACTACGCCATGGACCGCGACAACCGATGGGATCGCGTCGAACAGGCCTATCGGCTTTACACCGACGCGAGGGGCGATCGCGCTGCGTCGATCGAGGCGGCATTTCAGCGCTACTACGACCACCCCACCGACGACAGCCGAAAAGGTGACGAATTCATCACCCCCACCGTCATCACCCCCGGCGACGCGCCGCCGGTCACCATCAGAAACCGCGACAGCGTCATCTTCTTCAACTTCCGCGGCGATCGCCCCCGCGAACTCATCAAGGCCTTCCGCTACGACACCTTCCCGTTCACCGAGGGCGATCGAACCCACGGTTTCCGTCGACCCGAAAAGCTCGACCTCTACTTCGCCACGCTCGCCGCCTACGAAACCGGTCTCCCCGTCGAAGTTGTCATCCCAAAACCGGAGAAGATGCCCAGTATCTTCGCCGGCTATCTCGCCCATCGTGGGCTCACTCAATTCCGCTGCGCGGAGACCGAGAAATACCCCCACGTTACGTTCTTCTTCAATGACTACCGCGAGCACCCCTTCCCCGGCGAACAGCGCGGGATGATACCGTCGCCCAGGGAAGTGGCTACCTACGACCAGAAACCTGAAATGTCCGCTCCGGGCGTCACCGACGAGGTCGTCTCCCGCATCAAAACCAACGCCTTCGACGTCATCATCGTGAATTTCGCCAACGGCGACATGGTCGGACACACCGGCAACCTCGATGCCGCAATCCGTGCCGTCGAGACCGTCGATCAAGGTGTCGGGCGCATTGTCGAAGCTACCACCCGCGCCGGCGGCGCGCTCATCGTCACCGCCGACCACGGAAACTGCGAGCAGATGATCGACCCCGGCAGCGATCAACCCCACACCTCACACACGACGTACGACGTCGAAATGATCGTCGTCGCCGATGACCTCCGCGGGCGATCGCTTCGCACGGGCGGCATGCTCGCGGACATCGCGCCGACCCTCCTCGACATCATGGGTTTACCCCAGCCCGTCGAAATGACCGGCCGATCACTCCTGATGTAACCGCTCGCGCCGTCAGAGCCGCGACCGTCAGGGAGCGGACCTCCACGACTACGCGTAACACCGCGCGTCACCTACCCCGCGCGCACGTTATCGGCCACGCGCGGAAGCCGGTGGCCCGCCCGCGCGCATCCCGTTGCCGAATGTCAACGCGCTCGCGTTTGTTATCGGAGCGATCACCCCGCGCGCACGCGACGTATCCGCGTAACTCCGGTGCGGGGACGATTACCGGACAGTGCCACACCGCGACACTCACGCACCGCGTTTCAAAAAAACGCATAAAGGTGTTGTCGCGCGTCATCATTTCGCTTGACCCAGCCCCTCGCGTGACGATACTCGTTGCAGGGGAACACAGCACAGCACGAGACACACTCGGGTCCGCTAACGGGCAGCCGCGCCACCGTTCGGTGCGGCGGGGGAAACCGGTCGTGAACGCGCCATCCGAAAGCTCAACCGCCGCGAGCGACACACCCACTCCCCTCCCGGTCATCGCCCGTAGTGTGCTCGACGCCATGACCGACGCAGCCGTCATCTTCGACGCCGAGCTGCGCATGCTCTACCGAAACCCACCCGCCGACGTACTACTCGCGGACGGACCCACCATCGACGTCGTCCTCAATGCGACCCCTGGCGCCCCGCGAAACATCGGCTGGTCCGCCGAGCTGCGCAACGCGCTGCAATCCGATGAGACCCTACGCTACGACGCCGAACCCGGGGCCGACCAACCCCACGCCATCGAGCTGACCGTCGCCCCGCTGGCGAGCGACTCTCCCGACGCGTCCCGTTGCGGTCTGCTCACCGCGCGGCGCCGAATCAGCGCCGACACCGCGCGGCCGAACTCACGGGCGGGCGACGCGCCGCTCAACACCGACCGTTTCCAAGCCCGCGTCGCCCACGAACTCAACAACCCCCTCGACGGCGTCCTGCGGTACATCAACCTCACGATCCGCTCCATGGGCGCCACCGCGCCGCCCGAGATCGCCGATTACCTCGGACGCTCCAGGACCGGTCTGATGCAAATGGCCCGCATCGTCAGTGAGATGCTCACCGACCACGGGAATGGCGACCCCCGACCTCACGCCATCAGCATCAACCAGGTCGTCGAGGACGCCGTCCGCACGTTTGAACACCGCGCCACACAGTCCGGCGTCGTCGTCACCGAAAGCTACCGCCACGAAAACATGCCCTCCGTCCACAGCGTCAAGCTCTATCAGGTCTGCTGCAATCTCATCAAGAACGCGCTCGACGCCATGCCCGACGGCGGCATGCTCACCGTCAACACCGGCGTCGCCGGCGACGCCGTCGTTCTCCGCTTCGAGGACACCGGCGTCGGATTGCCCGACGACGTCGGCATGGTGTTCCGACCACGCTACACAACCAAAACCGAAATGGGCGGTGTGGGGTTGGGGCTGGCGATGTGCAAGGAGTTCATCGAACAGCTCGGCGGGACCATCGCCGCTGCCGATCGCGAAGGCGGCGGTGCCGTCTTCACGATCAACATCCCGCTGGAAAAATGTTCCGGCGAATTCGCCCATCCACTCCGAGCGGCCACCGCTCCGGTCGGCCGTCCGGCTAATCGCGAGGAGAGACCTCAGTGACCGATCAACGCGGAACCATCTTCGTCGTCGACGACGACCCTATCGTTCGCGACTCCCTGAGCGACCTCCTTCGTGTGGAGAGCTACCACGTCGACGCCGGGAGCTCCTTCGACGACACCATGAAAGCCCTGGCTCGACGATCCTACGACCTCGTCGTCTCCGACATGAACATGCCCGACACGCATGGGTTCGAGCTACTCCGCGCCATCAAGACCCGACACCCCAACATCGTGGTCATCTTCATCACCGGGTACGGCACGATCGAAAGCGCCGTCGAAGCCATCAAGATGGGCGCCTATGACTACCTCACCAAGCCCATCGTCGACGACGAAATCCGGCTCGTCGTGCAGCGGGCCATGGAACAGTGCGCCCTGCTCCGCGAATGCCAATCACTCCGCGAGCAACTCGACCAGCGATACGGACTCGACAATGTCGTTGGGCACGACTACCGCATGCAGCGCGTCTTCGACCTCGTCGAAGCCGTGGCCACCTCCGCCGTCAACGTGCTCATCGGGGGTGAATCCGGAACCGGGAAATCCATGATCGCACGTGTCATCCACCACCGCAGCGATCGACGCGACAAGCCTTTCATCGAGGTCAGTTGCGGCGCCATCCCCGAAGCACTCCTCGAGAGCGAACTCTTCGGACACGCAAGGGGCTCGTTCACCGGGGCGGTCGGCGACAAAGCCGGAAAATTCAAAGCAGCCGACGGCGGGACCATCTTCCTCGACGAAATCGGGACAGCCTCACCCGCGCTCCAGGTCAAGCTCCTCCGCGTGCTCCAGGAGCGCGAGTTCGAACCGGTCGGCAGCAACAAGACCGAGAAGGTAGACGTCCGCGTCATCATGGCCACCAACCTCGACCTCGAGGAGGAAGTCGCCCAGGGCCGTTTCCGCCAGGACCTTTACTACCGCATCAACGTCGTCACCATCCAGATGCCCAACCTGTCCGAGCGCATCGGCGACATTCCACTGCTCGCTCAGGATCTGCTGGCCCGCCACTGTCAAAGCGCCAACAAACAGATCCCCGGCATCACCGACGAGGCTATGCGTTGTCTTCAAAGTTACGGTTGGCCGGGCAACGTCCGCGAGTTGGAAAACGCCATCGAGCGTGCCGTCGTCTTAGTCAAAGGCCGACACATTGACGTCTCCGATCTCCCCCCCAAGAGCATCGAGTCCGCCAGTGCTCCCGCGTCCCCCGATTTCCTCTCCCCCATATCCCTCCGCGCCGCTCTCGAGGACCCCGAGCGCCGCGTCATAGAAGCCGCCCTGGCCCGCAACAATTGGTGCAGACAAACAACCGCCGCCGAACTGGATATCAACCGCACCACCCTCTACAAGAAAATGAAACGCTACAACCTGGACACCGAACCCAAGATGGCCCCAACGTAACCCCGCCCCAACAGAGCCGCGCCCGTCAGGAAGCGGAGTGCTACCGATGCCCTCCCCCCGTCGGGTGCCGGGTGCCACTGGCAGCTTGCTGCCAGTGCTCAATCCGCCCGCTCCCCGTAGCGGCCGACCCCCCGGTCGGCAGTTGTCAGGTTTCCGCATTCTTCCTCATACAAAAAGACATGCACCGCGGAGACGCAGAGATTGCAGAGAGATGCCCCCAATTCCAGCGCCTCTCCGTCCCTCCGTCCCATTCTTCCATCTTTCGGCTTTCGACACTTGGCTTCCCCTTCCTTCGGCTTTCCTTTCCTACGGAATACACCCACCCAGCAGAACTGAGACGTTGTCGGCCCAAGAGTTGGCCACCGCCAAGTCGAGATCCCCGTCGCCGTCCAGGTCGCCAATCGCGACCGAGAGAGGGTGCTCATCCGCCAAGTAGAGCACATCGTCCGCAAACGTGCCGTCGCCCTGGTTCAGCAGGACCGAGATGCTGTCCCCACCCCCGAACCCCCCGTTTGCCACGGCCAGGTCGAGGTCGCCGTCGCCGTCAAGGTCCCCGAGAGCCACCGACGCAGGCGCGGTCCCCGCATCGTAGGCCACAATGGTCTGCAAACGTACCATTACCTTCGTTCAGCAGGACCGAGACTGTGCCGGGGATGACAGACGCGTTTGCCACGGCCAGGTCGAGGTCGCCGTCGCCGTCTAGGTCGCCCATCGACACCGACCTAGGAAAAATCCCTCCGTAGAGCACGTCGTGTGCAAACGTGCCGCTCCCGTGGTTCAGCACGACCGAGACACTGTCGCCGTCCCCGTTCGCCACGGCCAAATCGAGGTCGCCGTCGCCGTCCAGGTCGCCGATGGCCACGTCCCGCGGCCCGTCTCCTACTCCGAACTCGGGATTGTCGAGAAACACGCCGTGCGTCACACCAAAGAGACGCTGGAACGTGCCGAAATCCGCCTTGTCGACGTCCATGTCCCCGTCGAAATCAACCGGCCCGCATTCGGCGTCGAGCGGCGTACCCGGCGGCGTCGACGCACAATCGACAAACGCCGAGTAGTCCGACAGGTCCAACGTCCCGCTACCGTCCGGATCACCGTGCGCGCACTGCCCCCGCGCCACTCCCGCAAACACCACCGCCACACTCACGAACAAGAACAAGAACGACCATCGACTCCCGCGCATCTTCCGGTCTCCTTTACGGCTTCATCACTTGGCTTCGGACCGCAGGGCGGCGATCCATGTTCCGCGCCCGCATGCCCGGCAAATCCACCCCGACAGTCTACCAACTGGACCCGGAGAAACCAAACTGTTCATTATCCCGCCCACGCGCACGCAACCCGGCT
>JAJDDS010000369.1 GCA_029260195.1 Phycisphaerae bacterium | reverse complement strand
CTCAAGCATCATCCTTCAAAGAACAGCATCGTGGGCAAGAGTCGAAACTGCGGGTGGGATGACGGCTTCTTGATGGAAGTTCTTATGGCGCAAGGGGTTTAATGTGCGCTAGCCCTGCCGGGGGCGCGGTTTTCGTCTGGGATGACGCCGGCGCGGATTTTGACTGGGACACCTGTGGCAACTGGCAGTCGATTGGAGGGGGGGGCGGGCCCTGCTACCCCGTCAACTGCAAGGATGACGCGGTCATTTCCGATTGCGATTCGTCGCCGTGCGACGTCAACTTGATCGACAGGCGGATCGATGATCTGACCATCGCCATCGACGTGGCCTTCGACGCCGTTTCAGGTGAGGAGGACGGATTGCTCGTCGACACGCTAACGATCGCCGGTCCGGCCGAGGTCACCGCCACCGCCGAGGCGCGGATTCGTGCGACGGGCGTGTGTCCGTAGGAATGCCGTTCCGGACAAGTTGTGAAACGAGGTGATCCAGATGTACAGGTGGTTCTTGTTGAGCGCCGCGCTGAGCGTCGTTCCGCTTTCCGAAGCGGCGGGGCAGATTCCCGACGGGTACGAGATCGTTCACATTACGGATAACCCGAACGATTACTCCAGCGTGCCGAAGATCAATGCGTGCGGAGAGATCGTCTTCGCCACTCGGATCAACCAATCGAAGGCGTTCGAGGAGATCTTCCTCTACGACAACGGGCGGTTGTCCCAGTTGACGGAGAATACGGTTCGCGACGCCTTCCCTGAGATCAATAATGACGGGACGGCCGTTTGGACAGAAGAGGCCGATGGCTTCGGCGGCGGCACGATTGTGATGCATCGCGACGGAACCGTAACCGAGATCGCGACGGGGACCGCCGGGGTGGTCAACAATCTAGGAAACGTCGCCTGGAACGTGTTTGTCCCGGAAGAGTGCGCGTTTCCGTCGGCGGTCTACCTCTACGACGGTGAGGCAACGATCGAAATCGTGGGCTACGGCTCTTCGAATCAAAGCGTGCAAATGAACGATTTGAACGAGCTGGTTTGGACTCGTTTCGACTTTTGCGCGGCGCCTTGGGAGTCAGATATCTTCCGGTACTCGCAAGGTGTGGTGGCGCCATTGACCGCTGACGCATTCGAACCACGGTCGCCGATCATCAATAACCTGGGGCAGGTTGCCTGGGGCGGTCCCGACGGGATTGAGCTTTGGGAAGATGGCCGGATCACCACCCTTACCGATTGGGGTTACAACCCACGAATCAACGAAGCGGGGCAGATGTACTTCATCCGTTGGCATGAGGACACATCGACTTGGCAGGCATGGCTATGCCTCGACTGTCTAGTAAGCACCGAAGGCGACCCGGCATTCCTTCAGCTCACCGACGACCCTTTTTGGAATACCGACGGTGACATCAATGATCACACGGAAGTCACCTGGAAAGCGAAGAACTTTCCGGAGTCGGACATCTACTTTCTCCGGCGGATTCGTGACGCCGATGCGGACTTCGACGGGGACGTCGATCTCGACGACTTCGCGACGTTCGATGCGTGCTTCACCGGTCCGATCCCGACGGATCGCCTTTGCGAGTGCCGGTTCTTGGACCTGGACCATGATCGCGACGTCGACTGGGCCGACTTCCGTATCTTTCAAACCAATTACACGGGAGCGAATTAACGCGCTTCCAAACGGAGCAATACGATGAGAACGACAATCACAATCATCATCGCAATCCTCGCCATCGCATTGGGTGTTTCCGATGCGGCGGCTACGGACTATACGTTCAACGCTACTTCTGGGACTTGGGGGACTGCAGCGAACTGGGACCCGGCGGGCGGCCCGCCGGGGGTCAACGACACGGCCACGATCCCGGACGGCAAGACCTGCCTGGTTGAAGCTGATCGGTCCGTTGATAGCATCGATATCGAGTCCGGCGGGACCCTCCGCGTGATCTCCGCGTCCGGCGACGCCCGCAGTCTTGCGATCTTCGATGATTCGACCATCGACGGGACCTTGAAACTCGAGGGAGTCTCGTCGAAGCCCGCCAGCCTTCTCATTGCTGGGACCGCCGCGCGCAGGCTGGATGGAACCGGGACGATCGAAGGCGTGACGCCCGGGATCGGCCTCGGTACCGTCCTTTACCAAGCCTTGTGCGACGACGCGAGCTGCAAATTGACGATCCCGGATTTGACCATCACCGGGACCGTCAGTATCTGGACCAACCTCGACTTCAACGGGACAGTACTCGTCGATGATGCCGACGACACGATCCAGATCGGTCATTCTTCGTGTGCTACAGCTTCCATCTCCGTTTCCGGGGGTCCCAGCTACGAGGTGGAAGCCGGAAACCTCGTGTTCGAGTGTGTCGAGTCCATCATCACCTTGAACGGGGAGCCGTCATGGACCATGAGCGGTGGGGAGATAACTGTGACCGACGATTGCAGCGGTTGCGCGGAGGCCGTCGGGGATTTCGTCATCACCGGCGGAGTACTCGACGTCGACGCCGACCTCTGCACGGGGGGCACGCTCGACTATCGCGGGCCGGCGGCGGGGGGCGTTGCGACGATCGACGTCGCCAGCGGCGTCTCGGCCACGTTCGCCGGATCGTGTGGATGATGCCCGGCCGACGTCCCGGTGTTGCACGAGTGCTCCGGGGGCGCATGGCACGCGGGTCCGCCGATGGAGAACGGCATCGGCTGGCTGCTGAACGCCGACGCCTTCTCCATCACCGACACCTCGGGCACCTCCCCCCAGGGCAACCGCATCTCATTCAAACCATGCGTTTTCTGCCCAAGAACGGTGATCGCGCCCGGTGAGGAAACCGTGGTTCAGCCGATGAGACCCCGCTCCCAGGGTCGCAAAGCAGCTTTGGCGAGATTAGAGGCGATCGCCCTGGTCCGTGGGATTCCTCCCCTCCGGGGGGCTGGCGTGACGCGGGAAGATCGCGTACAATCCCGGGTTCCCCTGGTTCGCAGTGGAACGGGGTCTGGCGTTGGTGAGTTTTGCTTCGGATCGGTCGCGTTGTCGGCCGACACGGTTCTTAGTCCACGAAGGGAGTAGTCGGTACCACGTGATTAAAGTACGACCCCGCACAAACGAATCCATCCAGCAGATGCTCAAGCGTTTCAAAAGGCTCTGCATGCGTGAAGGCCTCACCCGCGACATCAAACGCACGAGCTACTACGAAAAACCATCCGAGCGCAAACGCCGCAAGACCCGCAAGGCACAACGCAAGGTCGTCGTCGGCGGTCGCCCCGAGTAGCTCGGATCGCCCTCCACACACCGCGCGCTCCGAACACAGATGAGCCACTCCCCGTTGGCGAAGTCGTTGTGCGGCGCGCGCGCAATGCCCCGGTTGCGGTTCTAACGCACAACCCCAGAGCTTCCGTCAGCTACTGGTCGTTGTTTTGCATTTGCACCGTCGCCAAGCCCAACGCGACCGAGTCGGCGAACTCGAACAGGCGCTCCAGCCCGGTGATCAGGAACACGCCCCAGACGTGCGAGTTGATCGCGCACAGAACCATCTTCCGCTGCGCGTTGAGAACCACCAATTTGCGTAGCTTCAGCAGCTTGGCGATGTTTGATGAGTTGAGGTAGTTGACGTTCGAAAAGTCCACGACCAGGTCCGCGCCCTTCCGGTCTCCGAATTGATCCACTAGCGCATTGAGATCGTCCGTGCAGACCGGATCGTTCTGCAACTCAGCCAACACGACGTTTTCCGACCAATTCTGAATGGGCATCGAACGGCTCCCGTGAGACGTAACCAAGTAACCACCGCGACGGTATCGAACGGACTCGCCCCTGTCAATCCACGGGCAACACAACACCCTCACCGGCTTCGCACGAGAAGATCGCGCGTGAACGGCTCGGTGCCCAGAACGGGCTCGATGTCCGCCAGGAATCGTTGGGCATCCTGATAATACCCAGCCGTCGGACGCAGGCCGCTGACGCGACTCGCCCAGTAGGCGTTCAGTGCCAGCATGAACAGCTCCCGAACGTATTTGCTAAACACGCTCGCCAGCGCCACTGGCAGGTGAGCCTCCTCGCCGGAAGTCTGGAACTCGATTCGCAGAGGACGCCCGCTGTCGTCGAGATGGTACGCGCTCCGTTCCTCGGACTCCTGCTCGATGCGTAGCGGACGGCGCTCGAACGCCGTCATCAAGGCCGGACCATAGCGCTGCCGTCCGCCCTGCCGATCGACGCAGACGCGCATCGGCTCGCGCCCCGCGATCCCCGCGACACGGTGGATGATCCGCAGCACGCGCCCGAGCGACAGGACCGACTTGTTGCGTGTGACCGCCACACCCCGATTGTATTCACCCTCGAGTACCGGCTCGCTGAATACGCCAAGCAAACCTATTCCCCGCGCGGCGAGATCACGCCCCACAGCGTTCGCAGCCATCGCGATGTCGGTCGGGTCGTTCTCCACCGGCAGCGGCCATTGGTGATCTCGGTACCACGGATAGCGGGCGATATCCTCGCCGCAGCCGGGCGCGATGCGTTCCAGCCAAGATCGTCCGTCGGTCGGTTTGATGCCGGCGACTGACGCCATGACCAACGCGGTTCGCTCGAGCGTTTTGAGACCGGTCTTACGCTGAAAGAGTTTCTTGCTGTCGGCGATCGGCAGACGGTGGTCGCGCTTGCGCGGAGTTCGCGTGACGCTCGACGACAGGCGCTCCCACAGGCAGTCATCGAGGGCGTCGTCCGTCAGATGGAACGCCACCCCGGTAATCACCAACGGACCAAGCAGCGGCCCGTACCCGGCTTCGTCGATTCCGGCCAGAACAGCCAATTCGTCGTGCTCCTACGAATAGTCGGTGTTTGCGTCGATCGAGATTCTAACGGATTCCCCGCTCGCCCGCGATCCGGTGTTGCAACGCTCCGGCAGGTCTTTCCTGGTCCCCCCTCCTTGCCTGAACTACTGTCGAAACGCCGCCATCTCGCGGAAGCATAAAACGAATTGAGAATACTCGGAGTTTTCGCGTGTGTTCGGCGCGTTCCTGGCGTGTGGAATAGTAGAGCGAGCGCGTGAACGGCCGATCTGTGCGGGTTCTTGTCGGTGATGCCGTCGTTCGGTCAAATGCGTTTCGTCGATGTCCCTCAGCGCTTTTCCCCTCCGCGCACCTGTCGGCGCCGACAGGCGATGGGCGCAAGCCCCTCCCTTTCGCGCCGGCGTGTGCGGTTTTGCGTGATCCACCCCATCGCTGGCTGATGAACCTGGCGCTCCGGCGGCCCTTCCTCGGGGGGCGTTCCTATCCGAGTGGCGGTGCCGTTCCTGGGAAGGGTGCGTCGTGACCTGTCTTTCCGGACAGCAGGGAATCTCTGGCTGGAATGCCGCCACGGCCAAGACGATCGGACGTCGCCGTCCCTCGCAATGGCAACGCTCCCCGTCCCGATCGGGCACCCATGTATGTCGCGCGAATTGCCGGCGGGCGGCGAATGATCGAGTGGTTCGCAGAGGACGGCCGCTGTGAGCTGCGGCGTGTCGCGCCTTCGAGTCGCGCCGCGCGGACGTGTCTCGTGGCATCTAGTGTCGGCGCCGGACCCCCACGAATCTGTTGAAACTCGCCGGAAACGGCATGCGACGTGGTCCGAGCGATCGCCATGGGCGTCGGATCCGGAGCGACGCTGGTCCGCGTAATCGCTATTGACTCGATGAACGGACGTAACTTCTGGGATTGAATGTGCTATCATGGTTGGGGTCGTTCGGGTCGAAATCGGGACATGTCAACGCGTTGCTGGAGGCGCGTGGGTGCTATGGGCTGGAAGCTACTGAGTGTTGTTGCGCTATGTCTAGCCGCTTCGGCGGCGCCGGGCGGTCCGTCGTTCGTGAACTGGGAGAACTCTCACGTCCATCCGTTGGACATCACGCCGGATGGAGCCAAGTTGCTGGCGGTGAACACGGCGGATGCGCGGCTTGAGGTGTTTGATCTTGCCGGCGATGTTCCGGAGTTGATTGGCGCTGTTCCCGTTGGATTGGATCCGGTTTCGGTACGGGCGCGAACGAACGATGAGGCGTGGGTGGCCAATCACATATCCGACAGCGTGAGCGTCGTGAATCTGACGACGATGAACGTTGTGGCTACGATTCAGACACTTGACGAACCGGCGGACGTGATCTTCGCAGGCGACCCGCAGCGGGCGTTTGTGTCATGTTCGCAGGTCAACACGGTTCAGGTGTTCGACCCGATGGACTCGAGCGCCGCGCCCGTCATCGTTCCGATTGACGCCGAAGATCCGCGGGCCATGGCTGTCAGTCCCGACGGTGCGACCGTCTACGTAGCCATCTTTGAATCCGGTAATGGCACGACGCTCGTTGCGGGCGGCACTGACCCCGGACCTCAGAACTTCCCTCCGAACACCGTCAGCGACGCTGATGGACCCTACGGTGGCGTGAACCCGCCCCCCAACTCCGGCGGACAGTTCGATCCGGAGATCCATGAGTCGCTGCTGCCGGCGCCAGCCATGGCGCTCATCGTGAGGAAGAATGACCAAGGCCAGTGGATCGACGACAACAACGGCGACTGGACCGAGATGGTCAGTGGTTCATTGGCGGCTCGTAGCGGACGACCGGTGGGGTGGGATTTGCCCGACCGCGATGTGGCTGTCATCAACGTCGACAGTCTGCAGGTCACGTACGCGACGCGCATGATGAACATTTGCATGGCCATCGCGGTCAACCCAGCCAGCGGGGACGTGACCGTCGTTGGAACGGACGCGACCAACGAGATTCGATACGAACCGGTTGTTCGGGGCACGTTCACACGCGTGCAATTCGCGCGGTTCGGATCGGGAATCGATCCGCCCGCCGTGTCCGACCTGAATCCGCACCTGACCTATGACGTGCCGACGGTTCCTCAGGCGGAGCGCGAACAGTCGGTCGGCGATCCGCGTGGCGTTGTTTGGCGATCAGACGGAGCGCGCGGTTACGTGTCGGGCATGGGTTCCAACAACGTCGTCGCTCTCGATGCAGCCGGCGCGCGGGCGGGCATGGCGCCGATTGAGGTCGGCGAGGGTCCGACGGGCCTCGTCATGGATGAGTCGCGCAGCCGACTGTACGTGCTGAACCGGTTTGCCGGTAGTCTCTCCGTCGTCGACACCGCGACCGACACCGAATTGACCCGGCTGCCGTTTTTCGATCCCACGCCGCAAGTCATCAAGATTGGCCGCCGGCACCTCTTCGGCACACATGAAACGTCGGGGCTGGGCCACAACGCGTGCGCATCCTGTCACGTGGATACTCGGATGGACCGGTTGTCCTGGGATCTGGGCAATCCGCAAGGCGCAATAAAACCGTTCAATCAGAATTGCAATTTCGGTCTCGACCTTGGCGTTCCGTGTGAGGACTACCACCCGATGAAAGGGCCGATGCTGACGCAGACGTTGCAGGACGTCATTGGCAAGGAGCCGCTACATTGGCGGGGTGATCGCGACGGGATCGAAGAATTCAATCCCGCCTTCGAGGGGCTGATGGGCGACGACGAGATGCTCACGGGCGTGGAAATGCAGCAGTTGAAGGCGTATCTTTCCACCATTACCTTCGGACCAAACCCGTTTAGGAATCTGGATAACTCGCTGAAAGACGATATGTCCCTCGAAGGACACTTCACCACGGGTCGTTTCGGTCCCGCCGGTCTTCCGATGCCCAACGGTAACGCGGCCAACGGATCGGGGTTGTATCGAACGGGCGGGCTGGGTCCTTTCGGAATGCAGTGCGCCTCGTGTCACACGCTGCCCACGGGATCCGGTACGAACTATCATCTGAACGAAATGGGCGTGATTGAGCCGTTTCCGGCAGGCCCGAATGGCGAGACGCATCTCGCGATTATTTCCATCACCGGCTCGACGAACCCCAGCCAGAAGGCGCCGCAGCTTCGCAACGCCTACGAACGCGTCGGGTTCGAACTCACACAGGTTTCGAACAACGCCGGATTCGGATTTCTTCACGACGGCGCCCTCGATTCCATTGCCCGGATGATTGACGTGTTTGGCGTGGTGACACTGCAGGAACTGGCTGATGTGCTCGCGTTTGTACTTTCGCTTTCCGGCTCCGATCTTCCCGTCGGCAACACAACCAACATTTTTGAATTGCGTGGTCCGGACAGCCGGGACACACATGCGGGGGTCGGTGCGCAAGTTACATTCGACGGAACCAACAATGACGCTCCGTCTGTGATTGGGCGATTCGATTTGATGCGCGCGATCGCCGAGACCGGTGCCGTCGAGATGGTGGCCAAGGGCGTGCACGGCGGACTGCGGCGTGGCTATTTCTACGAACCCCCGGGGGCTTTCCAGTCGGACCGCGCGGCGGAACAGATCACTATCGTCGATCTGTTGGCTTCGGCGGGTTACCGCGCCGAACTGACTTTGACACTTGTTCCGGCTGGAAGCGGAGTGCGGATCGGCGTGGACCGGGACGAGGATGGCTTCTTCGATCGCGCCGTCCGGC
>JAJDDS010000368.1 GCA_029260195.1 Phycisphaerae bacterium | reverse complement strand
CATCGAGCCAGATTCGCATATTCGGGTCGGGCGCAAAGGGGTTTTCGCGCTGGGCAAGCCTCGATTCGGGTGCCGTGATCATCAACGTCTCTCCTTTAACAAAACGGTCCTCATCGATTCCGAGGTGGGGCACACGGTTGTTCGTTTCAATCGGTCTTGATCCGCCCCTCAGCGAGTATGACACAGCGGTCGGCTCGCGCGGCAGTCCGACTGTCGTGGGTGACCATCACGATGGTCTGCCCACGATCGTGCAAGCCGCAAAGCAAGTCCAGGATTCCCTTACCTATTCTAGCGTCCAGATTACCGGTTGGTTCGTCGGCAAGCAAGAGTTGCGGCTGATTCACCAACGCCCGCGCGATGGCCACCCGCTGCCGTTCGCCGCCGGAAAGCTCGTTGGGACGGTGGTTTACACGATGCGACAATTGAACCTGCTCCAGAACCTCACAGGCCGATCTTCGGGCCTCCGCGCGCTCACCCAGCCAGCCGAGAACCGACTTCCTGACCATCCGCGGGAACAAGACGTTCTCCAAAACGTTCAACTCCGGCAGCAAGTGATAGAACTGAAACACGAAACCCACATGCTCACAGCGCATCCGCTCGCGGAACCTGGTCGGGCGTTCAAAAACGTCATCACCGTCAAAAACCACACGACCCGCATCGGGCACGTCGAGCGCCCCGACGATGTGCAGCAGCGTGCTCTTACCCGATCCGCTCGCGCCCATGATCGCCACAAACTCGCCCCGACGAACCGTCAGCGACGCTCCGCGCAGCACCTTCAACGGCTCGGCGCCCATCGGGTAGGACTTCTGAATCGAATCTGCTTTCAGCAAAAAACTACTCATGGAACCCTTGAGAATCTAAATTGTCGAATAGCGAAACGCGCCGCCCCGATTCCTTCACTCTGAATTCGCTGTTCGCCATTTCCCCCTACTCATAGCGCAACGCCGCCACAGGCCACACTCGTCCGGCGATGGTCGCGGGGATCAACGCGCCCAGAATCGAAGCAGCCACCGCCACGACGCTGATCCACGCGACTTCGGGGACTTTCACGACATTGGGGATCCGGTCAAACGTATAGACGTCCGGACTCCACACGCGCAACTGCGGGTGGATCGAGACCAGAAAGTCCTGGATATCGTTGATGTACCAGACGAACACCGTCCCGGTCGTCGTCCCCAGGATCGCGCCCAAAACACCCACTGCGACGCCGAACCCGACGAACACCATCGCCACCCCCCCTGACGACGCGCCGACGCTCTTTATGACGCCGATATCCCGCGTCTTCTGATAGACGATCATCCAGAAGATGCACCCTATCAGAACCACAGCCACCAGCGAAATCACGCCAAACAACAGCGTGACCAATATCTTCTCCTTCTCGACGGCGGCGATGAATTGAACCTGCCGCTCCTCCCAGGTTTCAACCATAACGACGCTGAGTTGGTCGATATCCTCCCCCGTCAGCGGGCCCTCCCAACCCAGCAGAAACTGCTGCCACTCCAGCTCCACACGCTCCCGCGCCGTCTTCAGGTCCACCCCGTCGACTAGGCTGACCAGCACTTGCGACGCCCGGGCGTGGGTGAATCCACCATACTCCAACTCCGCCGGCGCCATGGCCAGCCATTCCTGCAGCCGGTTGAAATCGATGTAGACACACATGCTGTCGATCTCATAGACGCGCGTGCGCGAGTCATCGGCCAAGCGCACGACAGACATCGTCGCGCCTTCGGCGCTAAGATTTCCGCCGTGGGTCAGCGGCATAACAGTCAGAACCAACTGGTGTCCTCGCCAGACCTCGCGGACAATTTCGCCGCTACGGTCGCGATGGTAGAGGATGTTCACGCCGGCGATAACGCCGGGCGCGAAATCCTCCTCCTCGCCGTAGTACCCCGGGGGGCGATCGTGGATGCTCTCGTAGGCGCCGGGGCCGGGGAATCGGTATCCAGCGCGCCGCTCCCATTTCTCCAGTTCCGGCGCGTTCGGGTTCGCGGACCGCCACCGCTCGAACGCAGCCTCCATATCCGGCGGCAGTTTGGGTATCTCGTTGTCCGAATAGCTGGCGAACGGCTGGAGCTGCGGATTGAACGTCGTTGTCCCGGGATAGTACTTGTCGTAGAACAGGCTGTTACCGAAATCGTTGACCCGCTTGTACTCGTCCAACCGGATGCCCACCATTCGCACCGGCTTCGTGAATGATTCGCTTCCCACCCGAACGATCCCGTAGTTGTAAATCACCGGTGTGGCGGCGGCGACGAGGTCCGGGATCTCGCGATTGAGATGGTCGATGAATTCCTGATACAGCGGGAACCCGACCAGCGATGCGTTGTCCACGACGATGTCGCTCAGGAGACCCCGCGAACGCTCCTTCAGCGTGTCCAAAAAGCCGCCCATCACGCTGATGACGATCACCTCCATGGCTACGCACAGCCACACGCTGATCACCGCGAAGATCGCGATTCGGCGTTTGCGGAGGTAACGGAGGGTGAGGAAGAGTCTGTACATAGGAACGTCGGTTCGTGGCTGTCAGGCGTTCGTCGAGGGTCCCTCAGGAGGTGCCTTGACGAGCGGGGAAAGGCAGTCGATGAGTTCCGGCACGTGAGCGGCCGCTACGCGCCAGACCATTTCATCCAGAATCTCCGCATGCTCATGTGCCAACTTGTGCCGCTGCGCGATGATCTTGCGCCAAGGAATCTCGGGGTGGGGGTGTGGCCATTTTTCTTGGCATCGTGTGGGACGGGTGCCACGGGCGGCTTGTCCGCCAGTGCTTCGCACGGCACCCTCGCAAAAACACAGGCAGACGAGCTGCCTGGGCCCAATGCACTTGAAGTCTGGAAGGACGAATTGTCCCCAGCCACCAAGTATGGCCACACCCTCGGGATGGGCCTCACGGAATTCCTGGGACACTTTCCAGGCTGCTCCGCCGGTGATCTCGAACTCGCGTTCCACAGCCCGGCGGGTTTTGCGATCCGCCGAATACTGAGCGAACAGCTTACCCTCGATCATTCCGCGCACACTCTGCGCCGACTCCAGCATATCCCAAAGGTAACCGGCATCCGAGGCTTCAGGCTGCATAGACGATCTGCCGCGTGCTCAGAATCTCTCGCAGTCGGAACGGGTTCCGCAAGCCACCCTTCATGACCAAGTCGACATCGCGTCCGAACAATTCGCGTAACTCATCCTCCATGTCCGTCACGTCGAACAGGCTCCGCGGATGATCCAGCTCGAATTCGACCAGCACATCCGCGTCGCTGTCCGGGCGAAAATCGTCCCGTAGAATCGATCCCAACAACGAGAACTCCTGGATCCGCCATTTTCGGCAGAATCCGACGATTCGGTCCGGGTCCATCCCGATAAGCGAGCGTATCATCAACTCTCACTCCGCTGCAACTGAAACAGAATTACGTCACGGATGAGAGGTTTACCGGACCTTTCCCTGGCTGTCGATAAGGTGTACATGAAAGTAGAGGATTCCACACGCTGCCGGAACATACAATCGGAACAAACAATCATCTGCGAACACGGATCGGACGGCTGGCGGACCGCCACCGTCCCCGAAATCCCCGGCGCAATCTCCCCGGGGGCAGACCAAGGACGAGGCCCGCGAAGTCGTGGTGGACGCCATCGCGGGACCCATGGCCGCCCGAAGGGACCTCGCTCTGCGCGAGCGCTCGCCAAAGGCTGAGTTGGATTCGCTGCCCATCACGCCTACCTCTCGGTAGGCGGTTGCACACCTAGTACCCTGTCGGACTTTTTTCGTGCGTTTTCTGGGGCGGTGGGTATCCTCATCGCATGGCTACCAGATTCGTGAACGTTGATCGGGACACGCCCATGCTGCTGCCGCCGGACCTGCGTGAGTGGGTGCCGGATGAAGACATGGTCCACTTCATCATCGAGTCGGTCGCGGGGATGGATCTTCCGGGGCTGAAGGTCAACCGGCGGGGCTGCGGCTCGGAGCAATACCCGCCGAAGATGATGCTGCAACCGCTCATCTACTGCTACGCCAACGGCACGTTCTCCTCCAGGCGCATCGAACGTGCGACCTATCGAGACGTGGCTGTTCGATTTCTGACGGCCGACACGCACATCAAAGCCAACGCGTCCAAGAACAGGAATGTTCGTTATGATCGAGCCAAGCAGTTGGAGCTCCAGCTCGAAGCGGACATCAAGGATCTCATGGAGCGGGCTGAGAAAGCAGATCGCCATGATGATGACAGTGGCCAGTCGATTCCCCAAGAAATCGCTCGTCGCGAGAATCTGAAAAAGAAAATCCAGGCAGCACGTGAATACCTTGAAAACAAGGCAATAGATCGCGCCTTGGCGGAGCAGCCCGAATACGAAGAGAAGGTTTGCACGCGCGAAGGCCGGGAGCACCAGCGCGGGGAAATCCACCTTCCCAAAGACACGCCGGACGATCGCGAACAAGTCAACCTGACGGATCACGACAGTCGCTTGATGCGAAAGAGCAATCGTGACGGTTATACGCAATCGTGCAACGCTCAAGCCGCGGTGGACGCCGACGGATCGCAATGGATCCTATCCAATCACGTCACAATGTGTGCGAGCGATGCCAACGAACTCGAACCTGCGGTCCACAACATTCCTGCTTCCGTCGGCACGCCGGACAAGGTGCTCGCGGATACCGGTTACGCCAACACGGACAGGATCGAACGCATGGAGAAGAATGGCCACGACCTTTACGTTGCGGTCAGTCGCAACGCCGGCAATTCGCAACGCCGTTATGACTTTCTGCCTGAATCGGTGACCGGCCGTCCAGAGAAGACCATCACGGATCCCAGACTGCTTGCGATGAAAGAAAAGCTTTCCACGGAGGAAGGCAGGCGCATCGACGCAAAACGCAAGCACACCGTCGAGCCGGTCTTCGGGATCATTAAGGAAGTGATGGGCTATAGACAGGCCTTGCTGCGCGGCTTCGAGAAATTCAGCGGCGACTGGGGCCTCGTGTGTCTGGCCTACAACTTCAAGCGGCTATTCTCCCTCCAAACCGCCTGAACAATTCCGGGGGAGTCCTCCGCGTCGCCCTTCTTCGATCCCGACCCCATCCCCAACGACGATTCGCCGCCGAACCGGATCATCGATCCGATTGTGACCATAGGTTTGACAGGGCCGCGCAAGCGGAAACAGATCGGCGTGTCGAAACCGCAGTCCTCATGTCCGACAAGCTGCTAG
>JAJDDS010000367.1 GCA_029260195.1 Phycisphaerae bacterium | reverse complement strand
AATCCGGCGTTTGAATGGGTGGTCGTGGAATTCCGTCTCAGCGACTTCATGACCCCCACCGACGATCTTACTTTGCGCTTCTCAACGCAGGACTGCCCGGCTACCGCCATCACAGAGGCCTTGATCGACGAGGTGACCGTCACCAGCGTGCTCTGCGAGGACGTCGACGCGACGCCACCGTCGATCATCCACAACGCAGGCCAATCAACACATCCGCACAGCGGATACGTCGATCCCCGGCGGGAAAGTGACAATGCGCTGGCACTCAATGAGGGCATCGAGTCATTGACGATCCGGTTCAGCGAGACCGTCCGCAACGTCGGCGGGGCGGACCTCGACACGTCCGCGTTTTCGCTGGTGTCGACCGGCGCCGTGACACCAGCCGTCGCCTCCATCGACGCCTCAGCCAATCCGCTGGTCGTCGTGAATCTGGACCAAAACATCGTTCCGGGTAGTTGGTACACCGTCGTGGCGCACGTCGAGGACACCTCCGGCAACGTCATCGAGGACATGGGTGACCAAGGCCCCGGCGTCGACGAGCCCGACCGCGTGGACGTCGCGTTCCTACCGGCTGACATCGATCAAACCGGCGGCGTGAATCCACTCGACCTTTTGAGATTCAAACAACTCGTCAACGCAATCGTCGAGCCGGACGCGGGTACCATCGAGGACTTCCTCGACATCAATCGTAGCGGCGGTGTCAATCCGATCGACCTGCTCGCGTTCAAGCAGCTTATCAACGGCATCCCGCCGTCGACCCAGGTGTGGGCCGGCGCGTCGCTCGACGCCGCCAGGCCCTGACCCGACCCCGCAGCCGCCACGGCGGGGGACTCAGTTGCGAGAGCGTGCGGGTCCCCCGCGATATTGCGCGGCACGGTTCCTTAATCCACTCCCGAGTGAAACGCACTCTCCGTATTCGGTACGATCCAGTCTGCGTATTCTCGGAGATTGGGCAATGACGCCTCACCTCGGCATGACCTGAGTCCGCGCGACCACGCACCGGACCCCGCCCGCGATCTTCCGCCTGCTCTGTGGAGCCGGAAATACTGGGCATTGTCATTCCGAGCGAAGATGTTCTCTCGGATAGCAGGGGTGTTTTTTTGAGATTTCATGAGGGCTCTCTCTTTCTGATTTCACAGGGTTGCCATGGGCGACCCTGGATCGGCTTGGTGGCTGATGCACGTGGTCTGGGCTCTTTGTAACGCGATTACCCAGCTCCCGTGTTTGATCTGATTACGCCCGTGCAGTTCGGCATCGTAGGTGGTTCCGGTCTGCCACATCTTCCAGAGGATCTTCAGCCATCGTTGGCCCAAGCACCGCACCGCGCACGCGTGACTCTGACCTTCCTCACGCTTTTTCCGGTAGTACGTTTGCGCCCACGGCGAGTGAACGGCGATACTTCTCGTGGCTCGCGCCTATGTCAGTGCTGCATCGTCCGCTTGCATCGTTCGGCAAACCGTACCAGGGGTGGAAGGGATAACACACGACACGTGATTCGGTGCCATGGGTGTTGAGTTGTTGGGTTGTACAACACGATCCGCCCGCACACCGCGATGGGCTACTGACCACCGGCCCCCGATGCGATAGCGAAGCCCGCAGGCTCCGCTCGCTCCGCACCGCCCGCTGGCTGGACAACCGAGCGCGAGTGGTGTGAGATAGAGACTAGTACATCGACGCGACGTGCGTTCAGATGATAGTAGCGAGGACAGTCGATGATAGGAATGTTGCGCCGAAGGAGCGAATCGACGAATCGGAAGTCCAGAGTGGCCTGCGGGCATTGCTCTACGACGGCGTGTGCTCGCAGGTCATGGGTGCGTTTACGGGTGGCGCGTTTCTCGTCGCCTTCGCGCTTCAGCTCGGGGCCTCCAACGTGGTCATCGGGTTGCTCGCGGCGGTCGGTCCGCTTACGCAGATCCTCCAGATTTCCGCCATCTTTGTCGTGGATCGAACGGGGCTCCGGAAGGCACTCGTTGTTCTCAATTCGTTCTTCAGCCGACTGGTCTGGCTGGTTGTCGCCGCGCTGCCGTGGATCGTCCCTGCGGCGCAGCGTGTCCCCGTGCTCTTTCTTTGCCTGTTGCTGTACTTCGGGCCGGGGACGATTTCGGGCTGTGCGTTCAACTCGTGGATGCGCGATTTCGTACCCCAGGACATTATGGGGCGCTACTTCGGCAAGCGCCTGGCCATCGCCACCGCGACGGGAGCAGTACTGACGCTGTTGGCGGGGTTCGGTGTCGAAGTCGGCAAGCGCGTGTTGTCCGATGCCCATGTAGCCCACCGTCACTCCAGGATGCGCCATGAATTCCCAGGACACTTTGGCACCGTTGATTTCAATGGGCTCATTCGTCAAATACTCAAACCGGAGGTTCGCCTGCATGTCCTTCATCTGGACGGGGAAATACTCCTGGTCGAGCTGCCCCTCGAAGATTGACTTCAAGTCCTTGGCGAAGCCCTTCGCACCGTAGATCGTGATGTCAAAGCCGGGCACGTACGCCGGTACAAAAAACGGAAAGCCCTGAATGTGATCCCAATGTGTGTGAGTCATGAAG
>JAJDDS010000366.1 GCA_029260195.1 Phycisphaerae bacterium | reverse complement strand
CAGGGTGAGACAGTGTCATTGCGCGCCGACCGGCTTCGGCGACAATTGCGCGAGCCAGCGGATGTTGCGAGAACTGTTCCGCCGAGGCGGCGACTGCGATCAGTTCATTCTCGCCGGTGCCGGTCAGAGGGATGACCTTCTCGACGGTCATCGTCCCGGTCGTCAGCGTACCTGTCTTATCGAGCAAGATCGTGCGCACGCCAGCCGCCAGTTCCAACGCAGCCGCGTCGCGAACCAGTATCCCTCGAAGGGCGGCGCTCCCGGTGGCGACAAGGATTGCAGTGGGCGTGGCCAGGCCCATCGCGCAGGGGCAGGCGATGACCAAACTCGCGATGGCGGCTTTGAGGCCCGGAGCGAATCCGTGTCCGGTTAGGGTCCATGCAGCCAGCGTGACCAGCGCGAGTACGACGACGATCGGAACGAACACGCCGGCAACCCGGTCAGCCACGCGCTGGGCGCGGGTTTTTCCGGTCTGGGCATCCTCGACTGCGCGAACGATAGCGCCGATCGCGGAGGCTTGGCCGACGGCGGTCGCGCGGAGGGTGATCGTCCCCTCGCGGACCACGCCCCCTGCGAAGACAGAATCTCCCTCGCGCCGGGCGACCGGTACGGGTTCGCCGGTCATGTGTCTTTGATCGATTGCGGCTGAGCCCGCGGTGATCTCCCCGTCGACGGGGATAACGGTGTCCTGCGCGACGCGAAGTGCGTCGCCAATCTCGACACGCTCGATGGGCACGGTTTCCACGCCCCCATCGCGGACACGGACGGCGCTCTTGGGCATCCGCCCCGCCAGCGCAGAGACCGCCGACGACGCTTCCCGTTTCGCTCGTGTCTCGAAGTACTTCCCGAGGTTGATGAACGCGAGAATCATCGCGGCTGCATGAAAGTGAAACGCCGGGGATCGCGTGAGGAACAGGCTGACGACGCTCGTGAGGTAGGCTGCGCTTACGCCAATGGCGATGAGCAGGTCCATGTTGGGTGAGCGGTGAACGGCGGCGCGCAGGCCGCCGACCATGATCGGTCCGCCGGCGGGCGACGCGATGAGCATGGTGCAAAGGAGCGCCTGCAGGACGCGCCACCAGACGTGAGCGCCCGGAGCGTTCGACTGCAGGGACTGGGCGAAAAGCTCAAGAGCGATGATCGGCAGCGCGAGTCCGATCGATTGGACGAGGGACTGCTTCTGCTGTCGGAGGCGGGCGGATTGCGTCGCGTCAAGACGGGTGAGTCGGTCAGTACCGGCGCGGGACAGTTCCGCATCGTAGCCAGCCGCCCGAACCGCGAAGATTAGGGCCTTCGCGTCCGCGATACCCGGCAAGAATTCGACGGCTGCCATCTCGGTGGTCAGGTTGACACGGGCGTCGGTGACACCGGGCGCGTCGCGGAGCGCGCGTTCCACCCGAGCGACACAACTGCCGCAGGTCATGCCCTCGATCCGGAGATTGACGCGCGTGTCACTCACCTTCGGTTGAGAATCCGGTAACATCGAAGGCGCCGGCGCTGCGGATGGCGGCGAGCAGGTCCGCCACCGCGGACTGTTCGGGGTCAAAGGTAACGTCAGCCTCACCGAGACGGACATCGCAAGCGGTGACGGCTGCCGATCGAACGAGCGCTGACCGGATGGTGCCGACGCAAGACTCGCAGTGCATGCCGGTGATGGTGGCGTGAAGAATTCTCATGGCGACCTCAACCGATCGATCTGTCGCGATCGGCAGACTTTACGTACAATGAGCGGACGGTGAAGTGTCATGAAGATCGCGCTCGCACAGATTAATCCAACCGTCGGGGACATCGACGGTAACGCCGCGAAGATCATCGCGCGCATCGAGCAGGGCGTCAAAGCTGGGGTGGATCTCGTGCTTCTCCCCGAGTTGGCCATCACCGGGTATCCGCCCAAAGACCTGCTGCTCAAACGCAGTGTCGTGCGCGCGAATCTGGCGGCGCTCGAACAAATCGCAGCCGCGGCCCGCGGGACGACGGCAGCGGTGGGATGCGTTCAGAAGCACGAATCCGAGCGGGGAAAGGGCCTACTGAATTGTGTGGCTGTGTGCGCGGAGGGGCGCGTGGTTGCGTCCCACGGAAAATCGCTGCTGCCGACGTACGACGTTTTTGACGAGATGCGCTACTTCGACGCAGCCGAGACATCCGGGGTGTCGGTAATCCGGACGGTCGAAGGCGACTTCCGAGTCGGGTTCACGATCTGCGAGGATCTGTGGAGCGACGACATCTACTTCGCCAGGCGTTTGTACGGGCGAGATCCGGTGGCTGAGCTGAGGGCAGCCGGGGTCGATCTGATCGTCAACATCGGGGCGTCGCCGTTCGCAGTGGGCAAACGCGAGCGCCGCAATCGCCTGTTCGCAGCCAAAGCGGTACAGGCGGGCGTACCGTTGGTAGGGCTGAATCAGGTCGGGGGAAACGACGATCTCATATTTGACGGGGGGAGCTGTGGGTTCGACGCCACGGGATGGTTGACAGCGCATGCGAAGCCGTTCGCGGAGGATTTCCTGGTCGTGGATACGGAGTCGTCCGGCAATAGGGTCGAGCCGCAGATCGACGGCGTGGCGAGCATGCACGGCGCGTTGGTGCTGGGCACGCGGGACTACGTCACCAAGTGCGGGTTCGGCGGCGTGGTGCTCGGCGTGTCGGGCGGGATCGATTCAGCCGTAACAGCCGCCGTCGCGGTGGCCGCGTTGGGCGCGGATCGCGTACATCTGGTGGCGATGCCGTCGCGATACAGCAGCGCGCACAGTGTCGAGGACGCATGCGCGCTCGCGGGGGCGCTCGGGATCGAGATACGGACCATCGAAATCGAAGAGGTCCACGCCGCCACCGAGCGAGTCTTGGCGCCCCATTGCGACGGGCCGCCTACGGGCATCACTGGCGAGAATCTGCAGGCGCGGGTGCGGGGTGCCATACTTATGGCACTTTCCAACAAGTTCGGATGGCTGCTGCTCACCACCGGCAACAAGAGCGAGCTGGCCGTGGGGTATTGCACATTGTACGGGGACATGTGCGGGGGACTCGCGGTTTTGAGTGACGTGCCCAAGACGGACGTGTACAGATTGGCGGAGCACATCAACGAGCGCGCCGGCAACGACGTCATCCCACGCCGGACGATCACCAAACCACCGTCAGCCGAACTGCGTGAGAATCAGACGGACCAGGATTCGTTGCCGCCGTACGACCTGCTCGACGCGATTCTGG
>JAJDDS010000365.1 GCA_029260195.1 Phycisphaerae bacterium | reverse complement strand
ATGGCGGTTGCGACCGCCGACATGATGGCCGCCAGGGCGAGCACCTCGAGCATCATGGCCACCGGTTGGCGGTTGGCGAGGAGGCTGACCGGCCCGTGGGGATCCCAGGATTGCATCGCGGTCCATCCCACGGACATGAAGATCGCGGTGGCAATCGCCCATGTCGCATGGAAGCGGAGTCTGTTGAGGACGGTTGGATGCGTCGTGGTTTTCATCGCGTAGGTCGCGTTCATGTCGGGCGTTCGCGTTCAGATTAACTCGTAGTGTCGCAACGTGTCTTGCACGGATTTTCGCGCGTCGGCGGCGAGCGAACAAAGGGGGAGCCGGTACTCCTCGGCGATCAGTCCCATCGCCGCCATCGCGGTCTTGACCGGCAGGGGGTTGGGGCCGAGGCCGCCGACGGCGTCAGCCAGTCCGCAGGTCTTGAGGTGACACTGTCTGGCACGGGCGTGATCGCCCGCGGCGGCTGCGTCAACCAGCTCCTTCATCCAGTCGGGGACGAGGTTGGCGATGACGCTGATGACACCGGAGGCGCCGAGGCTCATCATGGGCAGTGTCAGGGAGTCGTCGCCGCAGAGCACGTCGATGCCAATCGGTCCTGTGAGTTCCGCCACACGGTCGACGCCACCGCTGGCGTCCTTGATGGCGACGATATTGTCACGGGCGCCGCGAAGTCGGGCGACGGTTTCGTTGGCGAGGTCGATGGCGCAGCGGGCGGGGACGTTGTAAAGGACGATGGGGATGTCGGCCGCAGCCGCAATAGTGTCGAAATGGCGGAAGAGACCCTCCTGCGTCGGTCGGTTGTAGTAGGGTGTGACGACCAGGGCGCCGTCGGCGCCGGCGCGTGCCGCGTGCCGGGTGAGGCGGACGGCTTCGGCGGTGCCGTTGGACCCGGTCCCGGCGATGACCTTGCACCGCCCGCGAACGCGGTTGATGACCGTTTCGACGACGCGGTCGTGCTCTTCGTGGGATAAGGTGGCGGACTCACCGGTGCTCCCACAGGGGACGACGCCTTCGACGCCGGCGTTGATCTGCCGATCGACGAGTGCGTCGAGCGTCTCCCAATCGACGGCGCCGTCCCGAAAGGGAGTGACCAGCGCCGTGTACGTTCCCGCGAAGCGCGTTGTCGTCCGCTCGCCGACGTTCATCTTCCCGATCCGGAAGCGCCTGACCGGATGATGATCGATGTCGTGAGCGTCCTGGGTTTTCGCTCGATGATCTTGACCATGCCTTCGTGGAGCTGCCTGCGACTCAGGATGTACGTCTTGTAGGATTCGACCAGCTCGGGTTCGGGCGGATGGTCCCGCAGGTATCTCTTCTCGAACTGTTCGGCGATGGAGAAGGCTTCGTTCTTTTTTTGCACCCGGTCGAAGAAATCGGTGAAGTCGGCCGCTTGTGTGAGTGGGCTTCGCACCGCGAGATTATAACCGTCGGTGAGTTCTTTTGCGGAGACCGCAATGGGGGTGCGCCGTTTGTTGGGACCGGCGAGCGTAAACGCCTTGCCGGGTAGGTTTTCGACATGAAGCATCATGCGGCAGTAAACGGCGACGGCGAGTTCGGGGTTGAACGCGGCTTTACGTTTTCCGGAGTAGTAGGGCATGGGGAAGTCGGTCAGTTCGAGCAACATCGTCGCGGCGTCGATCTTGGTGAGTTCGATCTGGCCTTGCGTCGACGAAGCCGTCCCGGCGGACCAGTCCACGTCGATGCGGGCGTCGATCGGCTTGAGCGTCCAGGCATCGAGAATCATCTTGGCAGCCATGGCGTCGGACTTCGGGGAGGGATAGAGCCCGTCCTTCTCGGTGAGGGTCGGACCGGCGAGGCCTTTCTGCAGCGGCGCGGTCGCGGCGTACCAATCGAGGACTGTAGCGCCCTTCTCCGCCGCGACTCGGGCGTAGGCTTCGGCGATCTTGAGCAACGTGACGTCGTAGTCATTGATCGACAGGATATTCTTCTTGGATACCGTTGGGCAGGGTGGTGTGAGGACGTAGACTTTGGCGCCGAGTTTGACGCAGCGGGAGACCAGCGTCTCGAATGCGCTCGTCGCCTTGGCGAGCCGCTCGTCGCTGGGCTTTTTCATTTCCCCGTCGCCGATGCCCCACGACAGCACGACCACGGTCGGTTTGAGCGTCGCCAGCTTTTCGTCGAACCGAGCGTTGGCGACCTCGGTGGTGTCGAAGTCCCGCGTGCCGATATGCCAGTAGCGTGCCTTGGATTCGGGATAGCGGACACGGACGAAAGACTCGACCATAAACCCGAAACCGGGCGGATCGACCGTTTTGTCGCCGTAGAAGACGACTCGGTCGTTGTCGCCGATCCCGACCGGAACGTCGGCGGCGCGGATCATCGGGGTCCATACCAAAACGGCGGCGACGGTGCCTGCGAATACTCTCATGAACGTGCCTCCGGGGGAGCGTGACGCTCCAACAGTTCTTTCATAAGACGGACAGCCTCGCGCATGCCGACAAAGACAGCCCGCGAGACGATCGAATGACCGATGTTGAATTCGGTGAAACCGGGCATGGCCGCGATGGGGGCGATGTTGCGATAGGTCAACCCATGCCCGCCCAGAACTTCGAGCCCGACCTCGCGCCCGACGTCGATGCCACGGGCGAGAGTATCGAGGGCAGCCCGGGTTTCGTCGGGCTTGTCGGCGTGGGCGAAGGCGCCGGTCCAGAGCTCGACTGCTGAAAACCCGACGCCCGCTGATGCTTTGATCTGGTCGGGGATGGGCTCGATGAAGGCACTGACGGTGATGCCCCTCTCGCGGAGTCGCTCGACCGCGCCCTGAACGCGGTCGCGGTGCTTGATGATGTCGAGCCCGCCCTCGGTGGTGAGCTCCTCTCGGCGTTCGGGGACGAGCGTGGCTTGATCCGGTCGGACGTCGCAGGCGATGTCGACGATCTCGGGGGCGATGGACATCTCGAGATTCAACTTGACCCCGACGCTCTGCCGCAGAAGCCGGACGTCGCGGTCGTTGATGTGACGCCGGTCCTCGCGGAGGTGGACGGTGATACCGTCCGCCCCGCCCAACTCGGCCTCGACCGCCGCCCAGACCGGGTCCGGCTCGTCGGTCCGCCGCGCCTGACGCACCGTGGCTACGTGGTCGATGTTGACACCCAGCAAGGCCATCCTAAAGCTCCGACGGATCAGTCCAAACAGTGCGATCCCATTATAATCGCGTCCGAGCCTGTGTAAACGAAGCCGCAGCCTGACGCTGTCCTCTGGTCCTTCTCCCCTCCTCGTACGCTCCCCAGGTCACAAGCGGATTGACGCAGAGAACGCGGAGCCTGCGGAGGATCTTCTCCTGCCCCGTTTTCCTCGTCGCTTGCGTTGGCTACAATGGGTGCCCGAAACCAAACGCACCCCGGAGTTCAAGCATGCGTACGTCCATCGCCGTCCTTATCGCCCTCGCTGGGCTGGGCGCAAACACTCACGCGGAGATCCAGCCCGTGACCGGTGACCAGGCATTCATTTCTGTTCGCGATGCGTATCTCGCCAAGTTCGAACCCGTCCTCCTCGAGTCGAATCATGCGTGGTGGGAAGCGAACACGACCGGTACCGACAAGGCCTTTGCACGAAAAAAGGCCGCCGACCAGGTTCTCGTCGAACTCCACAGTCAACGGGACGTCTTCGCTCAGCTCAAAGCGCTCAGAGCGAACGGCTCCGTCACGGACACCGCCCTCAAGCGCCAACTCGAGGTGATGTTCAACACGTTTCTGCCCGCACAAGCGGACACCGATCTGCAGAAACGCATCATCGAGATCGAAAACAACGTCGAGCAGTCGTTCAATACGCACCGCAGCGAAGTCGGCGGTAGGAGACTCACCGAAAACGAGGTACGCGAGATTCTCCTCGGCACGACCGAGTCCGATGCGGCTGAGGAGGCATGGAAGGCGTACATGCGCGTCGGCGCCAAGGCGAAAGACCAACTCCGCGAGTTGGTCAAGCTCCGCAACCAACTCGCTCGGGAACTCGAGTTCGACAACTACTATGTCCTCCGGCTCCAGTCGCAGGAGATCGACGAGCGCGAGTTCTTCGAGCTATTCGACGAACTCGACCGTCTCACACGCGAGCCCTTCCGCGCGATCAAAACCGACATCGACAACACGATGGCAAAGCGCTTCAACATCTCCTCAGCCGACCTTCGCCCTTGGCATTTCGGCGATCTCTTCTTCCAGGAAGCCCCCAGCGACGAAGAAGTCAATCTCGACGAGATCTACGAGCGCAGCAATCTTATCGAATTCGTCGAGCGATACTACGCATCTATCGGACTGCCGTGATCCGATATCATAGGCCGCAGTGATCTCTACGAGCGGCTGGGAAAGAGCCCCCACGCATTCTGCGCCGATCTCGACCGCGTCGGCGACATTCGCGTCCTATGCAACATCAAGCAGAACCTCTACTGGGCGGACACGCTGATGCACGAAATCGGGCACGCCGTCTACGACAACAACATCAGTCGCGACGTACCGTTTCTGCTCCGCGAAGCCTCTCACAGCATCACGACGGAAGGCATCGCCATGATGTTCGGCGCCATGGTCAAGAGTGAGGATTGGCTGACCAAGATTCGCCGGCTCGACCCGGATGACGCCGCGCGTGTCGTCACGGCTGCCAAGAAAGCGTTGCGCCGGGAGAAGATCCTATTCGCGCGGTGGACTCAGGTGATGGTTCGCTTCGAGCACGGCATGTACACCAACCCGGACCAAGATCTGGGCAAACTGTGGTGGGGTCTGAAGAAACAGTACCAACTGCTTCCCGCTCCGGAATCCACCGACCGCCCCGACTACGCAGCCAAGGTCCACATCCTCACGACCCCGGTGTACTATCACAGTTACTTGATGGGCGACCTCTTTGCCGCTCAGGTCCAACATCACATCGCCACCAAAGTCCTCAAACCTTCCGATCACAAGATCACCGCCTTCGTCGGCGATACGAAAGCCGGTGACTATCTCCGCGACCAGATCTTCGCTCCCGGAAACCTGCACTCCTGGAACGAACTCACCCGCCGCGCGACCGGAGAACCGCTCACCGCCCGGTACTTCGCCGAACAATTCGTGCGGTGATCACTATTTGGCCGCCGTCGGCCCCGTACGCGTCCCTGGGGCATGCAGCGGGGGGTCTGGGTTGGAATACGTCCGGGCGTCGAGTGGTTGGCAGGGGCGGGCGCGGGGTCGATCCCCGCGCGGAAAGGCAGCCACGACTATGGGTGCGAAACCGCCGGCTCTGAATTCGCGCGATGAGGCGACGCTTGCAGGCGAAGCGCCGGACGCGGTGGACGCCGAAATCGCCGCGGACCTCCTCGATGCCGCGCGGTCAGCCAAGTCAGCCGGCCTGACCGCCGACGGAATGACCTATGGCGCCGAGGTGGAGGAGTCCGTCACCGATCTGCGAAGAACGTCGACGGCGCTCGCGACGTTTAACCCGGGAGAGACCCTGACAAACCGGTCGCAAGCGCTGGCGTTTTGGATCAACGCCTACAACGCGATGGTCATCCACGGGGCGCTGGCTTTCGGGGTCCGCCGGAAGATGACGGAAGTGCCGCGGTTCTTCCAAAGGACCGCCTACGTCATCGGCGGGCGACGTTACAATTTGGACGACATCGAGCACGGGATTCTGCGCGGCAATCGCGGGCACCCCATACGCATCGTCCTGCCCCAGCTCAGCCCATGGGACGATCGGCGCGGTCTTGTGGTGCGCCCGATGGACGCCCGGATTCACTTCGCCTTGAATTGCGGCGCAGCCTCCTGTCCGCCGATAAGACACTACACTGCCGGCAACATCGACTCGGAGTTGGAGATGGCTTCGCGCGCGTTTGTGCACGGTGGCGGGGTGCGCGTCGACCCGCAACGCGGGGGCGTCGCGTTGTCGCGCATCTTCCTGTGGTACGCGCGCGACTTTGGCTGGAGCAAGGCGAGCCAACTGCGATCGGTCATGCAATACCTCGACGACGAACGGCGCGAAGAAGTTGTCGCGTCCGCCAATCGCGGGTTGCGCTACGGCGCGTACGATTGGAGCTTCGCGTGAGGTCTCTCTCGATTCTTCGCAATGTCACGACGTGGTCCGGCGCCGAAAGGCGGACGACGCTGCGGGCGCTGGGCTCGATGTTGGGCAATGTCGCCCGCGCTCGTGTGTTCGGGGATCGTGCGGTGTTACGCCCCCTGTTCATCTCCTGGGAGATCAACTCCGCCTGCAACCTGCGCTGCCCCTATTGCTACGTCCATGAACGATCGTACGGTTTTTCCGACAAGGGGCTGCCCTTCGAGGACATCAAGATCGTCCTTGCGCGGATTCGCCGCGCGACGACGGACGTGATGCTCCTGGGGGGTGAGCCGTTCATCCATCCCGCGTGGGACGCCATCGTCGACCACTGTCGCGACGCGTTGGGGCTACGCGTCCGCTGCATCACGAACGGGACGCGGCTTGAGGCTCATCTGCGCACGACCGGGCGGCTGGACCTGCTGGTGGTCAGTTATGATTTTGTGCGCGAGCGCGTCTATCCCAGCGAGATGGCGGACATGAAGCGGCAGTTGGCCATCGTGTCCGCCGCGCATCCCGACCT
>JAJDDS010000364.1 GCA_029260195.1 Phycisphaerae bacterium | reverse complement strand
ACACGCAGCTGCCCGTTGACACCCAACTTCGGTTCGTTCCGATCGTCGCTGGAGGCGGTGGATACGAGGAGCACGCCGCGCGGTGGGACCAACATCGGTGACGCCGTGCGGCATGCGGCTGACAGTTTCACCGATAAGGTGAAGGACCACAAAGCCATCGTCGTCATCAGCGATGGCGGGGAGACGGACGAAAGCTACGCGGTCGAAGCCGCCCAAAAAGTGTTCGAGGAGAAAGGGATTCGCGTGTTCACCGTCGGGTTCGGCGACATCACCGAGGGTGGGCGCATCCCAATCATAAAGGACGGACAGCGGGTGTACCTGAAACACCAGCAGCAGGAAGTCTGGACGAAGCTGGACCCGACGCTGTTGCAGTCGATGGCAGCCGTCGCGGACGGCGGGTATTTCTCGAACACTGATTTCCGTGTGATCTACGAGAAGATCGTGCCCAAGGTGGCGCCGCGGGAGTTCGAGTCGAGTCGCAAGGAAATGAGGTACGCACGTTTCCATTGGTTCGCCGCCGCGGCGCTAGCGGTGCTGATGTTCGAGACACTGATGACGGACCGAAAGGCGGTGGCGAAGTGATGCGTGGTACCCTGCTGTTGATCGTCGTGGCTTGTGTGTTCGCACCGGCGTCGGCGCAGGAGGAGGACGCACGGGCGCTGGTGTCGCGGGCCAATGCGGCGTTCGCCGGCGAGAACTACCAGGCTGCGCTGGACGCCTACCGCGAGGCGGAGGTTACGCATCCCGAGTCGCCGGAGCTGGCGTACAATCAGGGCGTCGCCCAGTTCAAGCTCGGCGACTACGACGCAGCCAAAGACGCCTTCAGCCGGGCGCTGCGGACGCGCGACTTGGCGCTCGAGGCGAAGATCAAATTCAACCTCGGTGACGTCGCCTACGCCTCGGCGCTCGAGAAGATGTCCAATCCGCAGGAGGCGATCGATCTGCTGAAGGCCGCGATGGGTCGCTATCGCGACGCGATTGCACTGGACCCCGAGGACGAGGATGCCCGAACCAACATCGAGATGTCGCAACTGCTGATTAAGGACTTGCTCGACAAGCTGAAGAAAGAGCAGGAAGAACAGCAACAGGGGCAGCAGAACCAGCAGGGCGAGCAGGATCAGGAGAAACAGAATCAGGAGAAACAGGATCAGCAAGAGGGCGATCAACAGGACCAACAGGATGGCGATCCGGACCAGAAGGGGGAACAGCAGAAGGACGAGGAACAGAAGCAGAACGGGGACCAACAACAGCAGCAGCAACAGCTAGAGCAGCAGGAGCAAGAGCCCGGAGACGAGCAGCAGCAGAAGGCTGGCAAGGAGATGACGGAAGAGGAGGCTGACCGTTTGTTGCAGGCGGTACGCGACAAGGAGCGGCAGCGGCGAGACGAGAAGGCGCGGCGCGTTCGCGCTCGTCGTGTTCCGGTCCTAAAGGATTGGTGATGTTCGTTCGGTCGGCGGTTATTTGGGCGATGTTGGTCGGGATGTCGGCGACGGTCGCGCGCGCGGCGGACGTGCGCTTCACCGTGTCGTCGCGGGAGACGTTCGTCGGTGTCCCGATCCAAGTCGAGGTGATCATCGAGAACGCCGACGAGCACGATCCGCCCGAGTTCCCGGAGATCGACGGTGCGGATGTTCGCTACCTCGGCCCGTCGACGCAACAGTTTACCTCGATCACCGCACGCGGGCGCGTCGTCCGCAGCACCGTGACCCACGTCTATTCCGTCGTACCCCAACGCGCCGGTGTCATCGTCATCCCCTCGATCGCGGTCTCCGCCGACGGCGCGTCGACCACGACCGAACCGACCGAGATCGAAGTGAAGAAGTCTGACACGGGCGACTTGCTGTTCGTCGAGATTTCCGGCGATCGCGAGTCGGTCTACGTCGGCGAGCCCATCGACGTGACGCTGGAGATCTGGCTGAAGCCGTTCGCGTCCCCCAACGTGCAATTGTCCGAGAATGAAATGTGGCGCACGGTCGACCGGCAGAGGAGTTCCTGGGGGCCGTTCATCGAGAACTTCCAGGGGCGCAGCGTCGACGCCACTTTCCGGACCGACCACCGCGACGGGGTGGACGGGACGCGCCATCGCTATTTCGTCTACGCGCTCAAGCGGCGTGTCTGGCCGGAACGCCCCGGGACATTCGTCGCGGACGATATCCGCGTCGTGGTTCAGTATCCACTGAGTGTGCGGCGGAATCGATTCACATTGCTGGGGGGGCGCTACGAGATCGCCGAATCGCGACCGGTCTCCCGTGGGCTTGAGCGGTCGCCCATCGTCGTCAAGGCGCCGCCGTCCGAGGGGCAGCCGGCTGCGTACGCCGGAGCGGTCGGTCGGTTTCAGATCACGGCGTCCGCAGCGCCGGTCGAGGTCAGCGTCGGCGATCCGATCACGGTGACACTGTCGATCAAGGGGACTGGACGGTTGGAATTGCTCCGGGCGCCAAGGCTGGCGGCGCAGGAGTCGCTCACCGCGGACTTCCGCGTTCCGGACGAGGAGTTACCCGGGGAGGTCGCGGGCGTCATCAAGAAGTTCAGCCAGAGCATCCGCGCCAAGCACGACCGCGTGACCGAGATCCCGCCGATCGAGTTCAGCTATTTCGATCCTGGCGCGGAGCGATATGTGACACTCAAGAGCAATCCGATCCCGATCACGGTGAAGGAGTCCTCGCGGCTGGCGGTCTCAGAGATCATCGAGGGTGGCGGGCTCCCCGGAGCTCCCACAGAGTTGACACTTGTCGAGTCGGGGCTTCTTGCGAATTACGACGACCTCGATCGGTTGCTGACTCAGCAATCGACGGCGGTGGGGCGGGGTACGTGGGGCGTTGTCGCGTCGGGTCCGATTCTGTTCGGGGCGTGCTCGCTCATCCAACGGCGGCGTGATCGGGTTGCGGGGGACAGCGGGTTCACCCGGCGACGGTCGGCGCGGCGGAACGCGCTGTCTGCCATCAACCGGGCCACCGGCGACGCGAACGAATCGTCGGCTGCCGGCGAGATTCTGTCCGCCGTCACCGGGTATGTAGCCGATCGGTGCAATCTCCCTGTTGGCGGCGTGACGCGTGTCGATGTCGTGAACTCGCTACGAGTCGGTGGCGTTCCCGACGAGCTGGTCGGCGAAGTGGATGGACTGCTGGGTGACTGCGAAGGCACGCAGTACGGGGCGCTTGACGGTCGGAGCGTGCCCGACCTGATCGAACGTGCCCGCCGCTGCATCAACGGATTGGAGCCGCGTAAGTTCTGATGGGTGAACGTGTCGCACAATGCGCTCGACGGACGGCGTTGGTCTTGGCGCTCTTGTTGGCACCCGCCGCGCGGGGGCAGCAGGCGACTGCCACGGATGAACCGTCACGGTCCGACCTGATGCTGACGCTCAGCGAAGCACTGCGGGCGTTCGATCGCGGCTCGGCGCTGCTGACCACGGCGCCGAACCAAGCGCTGACCGCGTTTCGCGATGCGCGCGACGGTTTCCAGTTTGCCGTCGACGCGGGTGTTGAGAACGGGCGTCTGTACTACAATCTTGGCAACACCCACGTCCGACTCGGCGAGATCGGACTCGCCATCGCCGCATATCGCCGTGCCGAACGCATGATCTCCGGCGACGAGCAACTCAAAGCCAATCTCCGCTTCGCGCGATCGTTGACACGTGATCACATCGAACCCGCCGGCAAGCGGGCGCTTCTCGAAACCGTCTTTTCTTGGCACTACGCGCTACCGCTGTGGCTGCGTCTGTCGGTCGGACTCGCCTTCTACTCAGTGTTCTGGATTCTCTTGGCGATTCGGGTGCTAACGCGCGCGCGGATCGGCTATCCGCTCGCGGCGTGTCTGGTCATCTGCGTGACGCTCGCCGCTTCGGTCTTGATTGATTTGCCCGCCCGAGGCGTCGCCACCGAGGGAGTTCTGATCGCGAACGATGTGGTCGTGCGAAAGGGCAACGGCCAAGGATACGACCCGCAGTTCAAGCAGCCACTGCACCAAGGCGTCGAGTTTGAGTTACTCGAGGGGCGGGGTGGCTGGGTGCATCTCGAACTCGCCGACGGCAATCGCGGGTGGGTGCGTCAGCGCGAGGTCGAGCTGTTCTAGTGTGGTCTTTCGTGCGGATTGCGTTCTCTTGAGCCGCGCCCGTGAGGAGACGTTACCGTGCGGTTCCCCCCGACCGATCCCCAACACTCGCGGCGCGTCGATGGCGCCGGGGATCGGCGCTCGCCGGGCATGTCTCGGGAGCTCGTCGCATCGTGCCCGAAGATGCGTGACGCGAGCGGAACGTTCAATACGCAAGACGCCACCCGCAAGGGGTGGCGCTGCATGAGGTCATCGCGAAGTTGGCGATGATTGCGTTGTGACCGTCGTCGGCGGCGCCAGTCAGCCGTTCTTGACTTCGATGCGGCGCGGCTTGACTTCGTCGGCCTTGGTGAGCTGCACGGTCAGCACGCCGTCGCC
>JAJDDS010000363.1 GCA_029260195.1 Phycisphaerae bacterium | reverse complement strand
GGACGTCGGTTCGCGTTACGACCGGTCGAATTCGTCGACACTGATCGCGACGCCAACGTCCACGCCTGGTTCGAGGAAAAAGACATCGTCGAACCTTGGCCCGAAGAACACCTCGTAGGTCGTCTCGTCCTGCGGTTCGATGGCCGTGCCGCGGACGCCGATGTCGGTGGCTGCCATGACGTTGTCGCCGACGAACACGCCGCGCGTGTACGATCCGCTGAAGTAATCCGACTGCTCGAATCGAGTGCTGACGCGCTTGAGCTCGCTGAACCCCGCCTCGGGTGACACGCGATAGACGATGAGCCCGTCGAAGCCGCCGCGAATGAAGGGCTCGATCGGGACTCCGTCGATGACATCGGGCGGTGGATCGCCGATGGAAACCGGCGGAGTGGGTTCGCTCGTGATCGGATCGATGATAACGTCGACCGGTTCCTCGACGAGGTCCGGTTCGGCGTCACCCGCAGAGCCGCCGCCATCGGATCCCAGCGCACCGGGGCGGACCGTGTCGACGTCGTCCTCCAATAACACCGGCTCGGCGAAGAAGAACGGACCTTGCTCGAAGATGGAGACGGGCAGAGTTAGGAGTCCGGACTCAGCGAAGTAGGTGAACGCCTTCGGGTTGTGAAGGGCTTCGGAATACGCTCCGCCGCCGTCGCCGAGGACGGCGGTGTGCGCGAGCACGGGGGCTGCGAAATCGGAGATGTCGAAAATTGACAACTGCACGCCACGCGAACCGAAGAAGAACCCATCCTCGGGGATGTACTGCCCGACAGTCAGCAGGTGATTATTGCCCATCGGGACGATGAAGGTCGAGAATCCGGGCACTTTCAGCTCGCCAACGATGCGGGGATCAGCCGGGTCGGACAGATCGAGAGTGAAGAGCGGGTCAACCTCCTCGAAAGTGACCACGTAACCGCGGTCACCGATGAATCGAGCGGATTGGATCGTCTCTCGCGGTGCGATGCCGGTGATGCTGCCGACGATCGCGAGCGAATCATCAACCTCGTCGAGCACGAAGACATCGTTGTGCGGTGCGTCGAAGAGACCGTCGCTAAGCCCGGTCGGGCGGACGGTCGTCGCGACGCGGAGGTAACCGTTGTGCTCGCCCATGGAGTATTGATTGAGGACGCGCCCGGGGACGGTGCCTGTGGCGACGGGCAAGGCGAGACCGTCGCGCAGGGCGAACTTGTAGATGTCGGTATTGGTTCGGGAGTTTCGCAGCGTGTCGTAGTTCGTGTCGGTGAGGTAGAGGGCTTCGCGGGACGCGTAGATCAGTCCGGGTTCAGCCACAACACCCACGGCGTCGAAATCGGCGCCGTCGAGGGGACCCATGCTGACGACCGAGACGACGCCGAAGCCATCGGCGTCCTCGGGGTGATAGAGGTCGGTCCACGTGAGGACGTCACCAGTGGTGCGGCTTCCGGCGGCGTCGATCGTCTCGAAATTCGGCAGGAGCGATTCGAGGTCGACGCGAGACACGTCGAGTTCGGCGGTACCGAGCTGCGGGAGGACATCCTGGTAGAAGTGCTGGAAGTTCGCGGTGACAAGATAGAGCGCCCCGTCGATCATCCGGCTGGACGCCATCGACCCGTCGAAGCGCGTCCGCGATCGCACCAATGGATTCGTTGCGTCGGAGACGTCGATGATAGTGACGGTGGTTCCGGGCCTGGAGACCGGCGCGAAGGACACGCGATCATCGTCGGCGACGCCATCGGTGTCTGGCTCGCCGATCCCGCCGGCGGTGCTCGATCCGTCCGAGACGACGTCTTCGAGAACCTCGACGGGCCTGATCCCTCCGCCGACGTACCGGAATCCGTCACTGAGAACCACGGCGACATCGCCATCGAGATAGAGGTTCAGCCCGAAGCCGTCGAGCTCGATTTCGCTGACCGAGGAAAGCGCATCGAGGGGGTCGACGCGCACGATCCGCAGTTGGTTTCCGGTGAGCATGTAGAGATGCGTCCCGTCGGTCTTGACGACGTCGGCTTCGTCCACACCCACTTCCTGCGTGGTGGTTTCGGAGAAGTCCCCGTTAACGCCGGGGCGGTCGTCGCCACCACCATCAGCATCCAGGGCGAACTGTTCAACCGAGGGCGCCGTGGGCAGGCCGATCGGGGTGCCACCGGCGGCGCCCTGCACGAAGTCGAGGAGGTCCATAAGTGTGTCCCGCAACATGCGTTGATTGCGGGTGGTAATCTCGTCGCGGAAATAGTCGAGGACGTCGTCCTCGGACTCAAACGGGATCAGTTTGGACGACCCGGATTCGCGGACGAGTCCGCCGCCCATGAATTCTGGGATGAGGTTGACGATGTCGCATCCGGCGAACATGGCGATAGCGACAAGAAGAGGCAGATAGCGATGCATGATTGAAGTCTCCTGGAGTCGGCGACTGCCTCCGCGCCCCAGTCGCGCCGGCTGGGGAGGCCTGCCCCGCTCGATGACACCCAAGGACGGGCGTGTCACATTCGACACCCGTGTGCGGGTGTACCACTGATGTTAACAGGATGAACCACCGAGATCCTGCTCCAATGGTTCCTCGGGTCCGCATGTAGATCAAGGGTCGGCGCCATCTGCCGACGAGTTCCTACATCTCCCGCGGTCCTGACTCACGGCAGTATTCGCGGGGACCAAGGTTCCGAACAGGGCGTAACGCACTCTTGTCCCCCGATCGGGTCCGTCAGGGCGTGCGGGGTGAGTCAACCGGCGGCGCGATTCTCCGTGCGGGCGGACCTCTTCTTGTCCTTGAGGAGCATGGCGAGAGACGAGCCTCCGGGCAATCCTCGGAGCCCCTTGTACAGGGCCGTGTCGACGTTTCGCCATTTCTCGCCGGGTGCTTCGACGATGGGGCCGGCGGTCTGCGAAGGCCACCGCCCGGTGCGGTCGTGATGCGCGTGCGCCCAGATCAGTATCTGCTTCTCCGTCAGCTGCGGGAGGTCGCGGAGGTTCCGCTTATTGCGTTTCTCGGCGAGCAGTTGAGCAAGGGTCGTGCCGCCGGGCAGTCCCCGGGTGCCTGTCTTGAGGGCATGGTCCACGCTGCCCCAGTTTTCTCCGGCGGTTCCGTCGATGACGCCGGACTCGCGTATGGGGAGCCTGCCGGTCTGATTCATGTGCTGATCCGACCATTCGAGGATTACATCGATGCTGAGATCGGGGAGTCGGTGGATGTTCCGAACGCCGCGTCGCTCCTGCAGCAGCCTGGCAAGGGAGGTCCCACCGGGCAGTCCTCTACCGCCGAGGTAGAGCGCATCCTGAATGGCCATCCAGGTTGTTCCGTCGGCGCCTTCGACGTGCCCGGAAAGTCGGGTAGGCCATCGCCCGGTGGTACGTTTGTGTGCATTGGCCCACTTCAGGATCGTACGCGTTGTCAACGGATCGAGGTGGGCTTTGCTGCGCACGCCGCAATGTTCCTGCAAGATACCGGCGATAGTCTGTCCACCAGGGAGTCCGCGGCGTCCGCGCTTGAGCGCGGTCTGCACGCGATACCAGGTCTCGCCCGGGGCGAAGGGGATCTCACCCGCGTGCGTGGTGGGCCACTTCCCCGTGCGCTGATGATGCGCGTCAGCCCAGTCAAGGATCTGCCGGAGCGTGAGCGGTCGAGCGGCGCGGACACCTTTGATCCTGCGATGCTTGGTGAGCAGCATCGCGAGGGAAGATCCGCCGGGCAATCCGCGGCGTCCGCGCGACAGCGCGCCATCGACATGAAGCCAAGTCTCACCGCGCGCACCTCCGACCGTCCCGTCCAGGGCGGTCGGCCACTGTCCGGTGTTCTCGCAATGCACGTCCGCCCAGGCGAGAATCTGGTCCACAGTTAGCGGTTTGAGCGCGGCGATTGTACAGCCTCCCCCGCGCCACGGTCGGTGGTTGGGCGAACTATCTTGCGCAACCATTTTGCCGCCGAGGCGTGGATCAGCTTGATCGTCCACGGTTCAGCTCTAGATATCGCAATCCGGCCCTGAGCTGCCCCCGTCTCTCCCGCTTATACACGCTTTGGGATTGCGACACCAGCCCGAAGCGGTCGACGAATGTGGATCGTGTCGCCAACGTCGGCTGCAAAGGTGCGAACACCAAGATTGTCGACGGACGCCGCTAATCGCTCTACAATTGCGTTATGAGTACAACTGTGCGCACGACGAAGGTGGTCGCGACGGTTGGCCCGGCCAGCGCGGACTCAGCGACGCTTCGGGCCATTGTGGACCTTGGTGTGGACGTTGTGCGATTCAACATGTCCCACGGATCGTATGACGAACACGCAGCCATCCTGATGACACTGGAGGCGACCACCCGGGAGAAAGGCGTGCACGTCGCGCGTCTTGCGGACCTGTGCGGCCCAAAGGTCCGGACGGGCGAAATGGACCGGGCTTTCAGTACGATCAATGTCGGGGAGAAGTGCATCATTGCGCGCGCCGCGCGGAGGGGTGGGGCTGCGCGGTTCGAGACCAATTACGCCGGCTTTATCCACGACGTCGAAGTCGATCATCGCGTCTTGATTGATGACGGGATGGTTCGGCTTCGGGTGACGGAGAAGTCGGCTGACGAGTTGGTGTGCGTGTGCGAGGCGGGTGGCGTGATCGGAAGCCACAAGGGAATCAATGTCCCGGACAGCCGGTTGTCGTTAGCGTCGATGACGGACAAGGACCACGCGGATGTTCGATGGGCGATCGAACACGGTTTTGATTTTGTCGCGCTGTCGTTCGTTCGGTGTCCGGAAGATGTCACGTCTCTGCGCGCCGTCATGCAAGCGGCGGGCGGGGACATTCCGATCATCTCGAAGATCGAGACGCCGCAGGCGATCGAAGCGTTGGATGCGATCGTGGCGGCGTCGGACGGGGTGCTGGTGGCG
>JAJDDS010000362.1 GCA_029260195.1 Phycisphaerae bacterium | reverse complement strand
GCCAATACTGCAGCCCGCCTCAATCCACGTGTTCGCGCGATCGACGATCGTCACGCCTCGTTCAAGCCATCGATCCTGAATCCGCCGCTGCATCACGGTGTTGACCGTCGCGAGGTCGGCTCGCGTATTGACGCCCATGGCGTCCTCGGGTTTCACCGAGGCTGTCGCATCGGCACCATGGCCGTCATTGATCAGAATATGCACGGCGTCCGTGATGTAGTACTCCCCCTTGGCGTTGTCGGGCGTCACGCGATGCAGGGCGTCGAACATCTTTCGGTTGTCGAAGCAGTAGTAGCTGATGTTGACTTCCTTGATCGCGTCCTGCGATTCCGTGCAGTCGACCTGCTCCACGATGCCCGTCAGTTTCCCGCCGCCGTCGCGGACGATCCGGCCGTAACCAGCCGGCTCGTCGAAAACCGACGACGCAAGCGTTACGCCGTCGCTCGTCTCACTACTCGCAGCCACCAGGTCGGTCAGCGTTTCCGATCGCACCAGTGGCATGTCGCCAGCCATGACGATCGTGCGCCCGTCGAAATCGCCGAGGACCGACTCGCAGACCAGGGCGGCGTTCCCCGTGCCTTTCTGCTCAGCCTGCTCGACCCAGGTGATGTCGCCTCGGTCGGCGAAAGCTCGCATCACCTCGTCTTTGCCGTGCCCGACAACGACGATGAACCGATCGACACCGGCAGCCGAACACGCGTCGACCACGCAGCCCAGCATGGGCTGACCGCAGACCTCGTGCAGCACCTTCGGAAGATCACTCTTCATTCGGGTGCTCTTACCCGCCGCCAGAATGATCGCCGCCGTCGACGCCACGCGGTCTACGCTCCTCGCTCAAACCTACCCGGCCAGGACTCGAACCTGGAATGCCAGGACCAAAACCTGGTGTGTTACCAATTACACCACCGGGTAAGGAATCCGGGCTGACGCCGGTCTTGGCATCGCACGGAATCAATAACGCAGCCCCGCCGAAAAAGGCACGGCTGCTTCGGTTTTCAAATCCCAGAGGGAGGAGAACATACCACGAGAATGGTCGCGGTGCCGACCCCGAATACGCCAGGATCGCCCCGAATCTGAAGCCCGAGTCCTCCGCCGCGAAGAGAAAGACCCGCCGTCCGCCCGGTTCCCAGACCGATGCGAACCGCCCCTTGTACTCCGGGTGTTCGTCCAGCGCCGCCCCAATCAGGCCAACGCCGGGGGCAGGGTATGCGGGAACCGCGCCGGAGTCAACCGCCAATGCCCCCAATTCCCCCACCGGTGGGTGACCCTGGGTGGTTGCCCACCCAGGGTCCCCCCGACCCGTACGTGCGCGATTGACGCATACGGTTCCTCAAGTCACGGGTTCGCTTCGCGACGGAATACGGAGTGGATCACCACAGCACGAGGCAACGGGTACCGATCCAGAAGCCGATTGAACTGGGGCCAAGGGATGGTGCCGTCACGACGACGACGCGATGACCACTTACGCCAGATACGACCCACCTCGCGTTGGAAGCGCCACAACGCCGGGGCGTTGGCGGTACCTCCTTTTGCACGCTCGCTTCGCTCCCGACAACGTGGCGTGCGACGCTGTGGGCCAGGGGCTTTTGCGTATTGCTCCGGTTACCCCTTCCGGATCAATGGTGGAAACGACCGGGCCTCCCACGTTCCCGGGGAGCCCTCTTGTGCCTATGCCCTGCTCTACGACCCCGGCGGGACCGACGCGTCAGGCCATTTCGACGCGTCGACGCGGCCCCCGTGTTGCACCACGACGAGGGCTCCCACGTGCAATTTGTCTTACGGGTCTCGATCACACGGCCTCAGCACTCGCTGTCTACGCTTCGCCGCGCCGGTTACCCGGGCACCACGCAAGACTCGCTTCCGGCTGTCGGCCAGTTCTACCGGCGGGATTGGCTACCCGCAGGGTTCCGACGACGGGTTTCAGAATGCTACTCATCCATGGCAATCATCCTCCCTTCCGGAGCTCTCGTGGCGCAAGGTGCATCCCAATTCGGGTGGGGTCGCTGTGTATGAAGGGCATGCGGCGTGATCTGTCATTCCGAGCCCGACGACGCCTCGATCCATGTGCGACATCTGAATCGCCACCCAAAATGGGATGCCCCGGATCGCCCCAGGGCGCGCGTGTGAGATTGTGCCACGCGCGAGAATCGGTAGGATTGAAGCGGCGCGCGTTGGTTGGAGGGGGATGGATTCAATAATGGCGATCGAAAGCCCGTTTCATCCGAAGACGTCAAAGCTGTGCAAATCCCTCCGATGGAAGGAGTGGGCGGGCTACCACGCCGTCTGCGCCTATGACAGCTACCACGAACGCGAGTACTTCGCATTTCGCCATGCTGCAGGGCTAATCGATGTCACACCGCTGTTCAAATACGACGTCGACGGCCACGACGCAGCCGCCTACCTCGCGCGAGTGATGACGCGGGACATCACGCGACTCAAGGTGGGGCAAGTGAGCTACTGCTGCTGGTGCGACGAAGATGGCAAGCTGCTCGACGATGGCACCGTCTGGCGACTTGGGGAGACCCGGTTTCGCGTGACGTCGGCGGAGCCGAACCTCGCCTGGTTCAGCCGTCACACGCGGGGGTACGACGTAACGGTCCTGGATGTGACGGGGCAGATCGCGGCGGTGTCATTGCAGGGGCCGAATGCGCGGGAGATCCTGAAGGCGTGTGCGGAGGGGGATGTCGAGGGATTGCGGTTCTTTCGACTGACGGAGGCGAAGATCGACGAGATCAAGGCGGTTGTCACGCGAACAGGGTACACCGGCGATCTGGGCTACGAGATATGGGTCGCCAACGCCGACGCCTGCCGGTTGTGGGATGCGTTGATGTCCGCCGGTCAGCCCTACGGAATCGAGGCGGCGGGTCTGGACGCGATGGACATGACGCGGGTCGAGGCTGGCTTCATCCTGAACGGCGTGGACTATTTCAATGCCAAGCACTGCCTGATCGAGTCGCGCAAGTCGACACCCTACGAAGCGGGGCTGGGGTGGACGGTGCAATTGGATCGGGATGGGTTTAACGGTCAGATGGCGCTGCGGGCAGAAAAGGCACACGGGGTCGCGCGTCGGTTCGTGGGGTTGGAGATTGACTGGGACGAGTACGAGGCGCTGTTCGCACGACACGGGCTACCCCCGGAGGTGTGTCCGAGTGCATGGCGAAACGCGATACCGATTTATTCATCGGCGGGCGCGCACATCGGCCAGGCAACGAGCGGATCGTGGTCGCCGACTTTGAAGAAGAACCTCGCGCT
>JAJDDS010000361.1 GCA_029260195.1 Phycisphaerae bacterium | reverse complement strand
ACACTTTCGGTCCGCCGGCCGTCATCATCAGCCCACAGTACAACACACCTCGATACACGATGTCCTGCCGCCGCAGCGCGTCGATCGTCGGTACTAACACTTCGGCCCCGACGATGTCCATCAACGCGTCAGTCGCAATGGGCGCCGGGCTGTAAGCGCCCATCCCGCCGGTGTTCGGCCCCGTGTCCCCGTCACCGAGGCGCTTGTGGTCCTGCGAAGACTCAAGCACGTAGATGTTCCGCCCATCCACAATCGCGTGGACCGACAACTCCTCGCCGACGAGTTTCTCCTCGACGACGATGCACCGACCCGCGTCGCCGAACATCCCCTTGACCATCATGTTCTCGGCTGCGATCAGCGCGTCCGCGGGATCATCGCACACGATCACGCCCTTGCCGGCAGCCAACCCCGACGCCTTAACCACCTGCGGCGTATCGCGCGTCGCGATGTACGTCCGCGCGGCGTCGTATCGCGTGAACCACTTCCCCGACGCCGTCGAAACGTCGCACTCAACTAGGAGTTTTTTGCAGTAGGCTTTGTCACCTTCGAGTCGCGCCGCCGCTGCGCTCGGGCCGAAAACCCGCAGCCCCGCCTCCTCGAAGGCGTCCACAATCCCCGCGCACAGGGGGCCTTCCGGACCCACGATGGTCAGATCGACGCCACGATCACGCGCCAGTGCGGTCAGTCCCTCGATGTCGTCCGCATTGAGCCCCACGTTCTCCGCGATCGCCGCCGTCCCCGCGTTTCCCGGGGCACACAACAACTCGGGCGCATGCCTCGAACGACGAGCCGCCTCAGCGATGGCATGCTCCCGACCCCCGCCCCCGACCACCAAGACCTTCATCGACGGACCCTCCACGACACGTGTCACTTACCACCAGGAGTCAATCGCACCGAATACTGTCATTCCGAGCCAAGCGAGGACCCTTGTCGCGCACGCGCGAACACGCCAAATATCTGCGCTCGGCGCATCCTAGTCGGTGATCCCCTCGCGCTCCACCGACGTTGATCAGATTTCGACGCCGCTCAGCAACAACCCCAGCAGACGAGCGTCACCCGTCATCCGAATCCCCCCCGAACGCACCAGCGAGAACGCATTGTCATCCGCGTTCACAATCGCCAGCAACACCCGCACATCCGACCGAATCGTCAGGTCCGGATGCCCGACCGCGCCATCTTCAACGCGATACGCCTTCCCACACACCGTCACCGTCCGCACCCACCGGCCACCCGCCATCGAAGCGTCGCGTAGGTCCAGTACGATGCGCCGCTCCCCCCGACACATTTCGGCGTCCCGCGGCGTCCGCCCGTTCAGCGCGTCAAGAAACTCATCCATCGTCCGCGACACGCGCGCGGCGGGCACTGCCTCGCGCTCGATCACACGCTCCCGAAGCCGACCAATCAGGTCCGCGATCAGAATCCGGTGGCGTTCCGCATCCGCCAGCCCGCGAGACCGCGAGACCACGGCGCGCACAAACTCGCGATCCGGACCGTCCAACCGTGACACACCGCGATACGCCCGAGTCAATCGTGAGACCCCACCGCGCAACCCCACCGCCATCGCCGAGGATGCGAATTCCGCGAGATCCGAAACCGCCTCCTCACGGGGGACCGGGCCGTCGTGCAGCCGCGCTCGCCGGTCGGGATCGAGAAACCAGAACCGCCACCCCTCGTCACCACCCGTCTCCCGGATCAAGATGTTCCGCCAAAACAACCCCCCATGCCGCACCCCCGCCTCATGCATCCGCCCGATCGTCCGCCCCAGACTCTCCGCCAGCCGGCGACGCAACTCGACACCCACGCCCGAAATCGCCAGCGCGCCACTGGCGTACACATCCAGCGACGACACGCCCGGCTCACCTTCGGTGATCAGAAACGTCGCACGCGTGAATCCAAGAACACGATCCTCCCCGAACGCCATGGGTCGCACGGCCGGTACGCCCCGGCGACGCATCTCGTCGAGAAACTCGTACTCGTAGCGCGCCCGGCTTGCCCCAAACAGCGTCCCTCGAAACGTCTGCTTCAACCGCCGCGACCAGTTCGAATAGTCGTATCGCTTCACAAACACGCACGCCGGACCCTCGCTCCCCGGCGGCGCGTCCACCCGAAATATGTCCGAACTACGGCTGATGGCTGCCACATCCGGAGACGCGTACGCAAGCACCTCCCGGACCGACCCCAAACCCCGCGCTGCCAACCACGACCGGTCACCAGCTGCGACTTTCATGTGCGTCCCAATTCGGCACATCTCAAACGTCAGCCACACGCGTACCGGCGCTTCGCTCCATGAACCGCGCCCGCCGCATCATCCCCCCCCGCCGGTCCGCTTCGCGACGTTTAGCGACCAATCGTATTTCAAGAACTTGATCTTCACGCCGACCCCGAGCCTCACGATGCGCTCACGCAGATCGGACGCGGCGTATCGCGCGATGTGACTCGCAACGGTCTCACCATCTCGCGTGAAATCGCCCGCGAACCAATCGAATATCGACGACACCCACAATTTGCCCCCGCGCACCCGCACATGCTTCGGAGCATTCACGAATCGCCGAAACTGCTCGTCAAGCTGCGTGTTCAGCCTATCTGCCGCAAACGCCTCCGCCCGCAGATCGGGACAGCCCACCGACGCGCAGTTCAACGCCGCGTGAATCCGCGCATCGGCGAACTCCGCGCGCAGCACCTCGTGTTCGATCTCGTCAAGCGAATACGTGCGCCCCCCCACCACCCAGCGCTTGGCCTTCCATCGCTTGCCCTCGGGAATCTCGTTGATGCTCGTGAACCCCGGCTTGAAGTGCTCCAGAATCAACGACAACGTGAACGCGTTGTACGCGTTGATGAACAGCGCCATCCGCTCCTCGTCGCCGAGCTTCGATACCTCGACTCCCGCCAACGTTCGCGCGTACGACACCAAGCGAGCCTCTTCCGTTTTCAGCCCGCGATAGTCCACGCCGTCGTCGCGAACGAACTGCTTGAGCAGCCCATCGAACGCGGAGTGGTCGACGCCACCTCCATCCGTCACCGAAACGCCGACACCCATCAACATAAGAACCAGAAACCGAGTCGCCACAGGTAACCTCCGCACGCAAGCCTAACCGGAATGGCGCCCACCGCCCAGCCGGTTACCCGTCGCTCGCGCTCCGGGCTCGGAACCGGGAGGGGGGGGCGGCGCTCTGCGCCTAGCGAGGATCCAGGGCTTTACGAATGGCGCGGCGGCGACCCACGGATTCCAATTCGTGCGATTCGACGGCGTTGATGGCGTCGATGAGGCAACGGGCGGCGCGATACGAGTTCAGGGCGCGCGCGGTCGGAGGCTGTTTGGACCGGCCAACGTGGTTGCGCCGGGTGTAGGTGGTGATGAACTCGTGAAGCCTGGGGTCAGCCGCATCGGACGACGGAATCGGGCGGAAAACCCAGCGGTTGATGGATTCGTCGACCGAGGGCGCGGTCGGGGCAACGTTGATGACCGGGATTTCAGCCTGCCGGATAGCCAGCGTCGTCGCGCGGCGGTCCGGGGCGATATGGGCGATGATGCCGACGACCTCGGGCTCGCGCGCGTAGACCAGAATCTCATCCTCGAACGACCCCCACCCATAGTTGGCAAAAACGTAGTCGTCCGAGACCGACGCCAGCTCGAACGGAATCTGACGGCGAAATCCACCACGGGCGTTGGCCTGCTCGACGGCAAGTTGAACCGCCAGAAGGTCGGGCCGGTGCTGCAGCGCGACCGGGAGGCGTTTCTCGCCGGGGAGGGAGAGGGTTCGCGTGGTGGGGCCTATGACCGCGATGGCGATGGGAGAGGAAGGAACCGAGGGACCGTGCGACGAAGGGACGGAGGGACATCGGGACCAAGGGATCGAGGGGGGGCGAATCGTTCCGAGCATGAGGCCGGCTTGGGTGGCGACCCAGAGGTCGGGTCCGTCGATCGCGATGGCGCGCACACGGTCGGCGGAGGAATCAGAATCGTCGACCGCCGAATCGAGAGCCCCTTCGTCCCTTCGTCCGTGTGTCCGTCCGTCCCTTCCTCCCCCCTTCGTCCCTCCAAAAACGCTTCGTGCGGCGCGGGCGAAGGGACCGGCGGGGCTGGCCGTGCGCGTAATCCACTGATTGGCGTCCCAGTCGAGGAGCTCATGCAGGCCATAATCGTCACCGACGAAGACGCGCCCATCGGGGGCGGCGGCGAGCGCGCGAATGTCACGGTGTGACACTTGACGGTCGCAGACCGGAACACGGGACCGGACGCCGCCCGGTCCGATACGATGGAGATGGGTCAGGCTCGCAAACCAAAGGGTGTCGGCGGATGACGCGATGGCGGTGGTCGCGAGGGAATCCGATTGGCGGATCGCGAACAGCGAATGCGGCGTATCGGGATCAGCCGACGGGGGCAGGCGGAGAATGTCACCACACCACACGGCTGCGTAGAGATCGTCGCCCAGCGGGGCAAAACCGGCGACGGCTGTGTCGGGT
>JAJDDS010000037.1 GCA_029260195.1 Phycisphaerae bacterium | reverse complement strand
ATTCTGACGGCGAACGGTTTGGGGACGATCAGCGGCGTGGTGCTGAGTGGGACGAGCGCGGAATTGAACATGACGGGCGGAGGAACCGTCTCGACGCTGACGGTGAACGCGGATGGCGGCATCCTGGATGTGGATACGGTGAACTGCACGATCACGTCGTGTGTGATGTCCACGGGCGTGGGCGACCTGACGGTGGAGAATGGGTCGCGGTCCATAGCGTCGACCAGCGGATTCAACATCAACAACAACACGATGACGATCACGCAAGCGTCCGGCACGCTGGCGCTGGTGAAGATGGCGGCGTCAGCCGGCGTGCTGGATGTGAACGCGGGGACGACGATCACCGCGTTGGAGGTTTCTTCCGGTGTAAAAGTGCAGGTGGCTGCGAGCACGACCTTGACCACGACGGCCACAGTGGCGCCCGGCGGTCGGATGGAACTGAACGAAACCGGGATCGTCTCGGCGGTGAAACTGAACGGGACGGGGGCGGAATTGAACATGACGGCCGCGGGCCGTGTGACGGCACTGACCGTCACCGGGAACGGCGGGGTGTTGGACGTGGACACGTCGAGTACGGTGACATCCGTTACGCAGTCGGCGGGTGTTGGCGACTTGACGGTGGACGTGGCGAGCAGCAAGACGCTGACAGCCGCGATCGACGTGAATGACAACAAGCTGACACTGGCGGGCTCCGGCGCGCCGGGATCGATCACGATGGACTCGGATGCGGGGACGTTGAGCGTGAGCACGTCGAGTACGCCGACGTCGCTGACGGTGAGCGCGGACGTCGTGAGGGATGTGGCGACCGGTGCGGCGTTGGGCGGCGTGGTTTCGATCGGATCAAACGAAATGACCTTCCGTGGATCAGGAACGATTAGCCGGCTGGACGCGACGACGGGGAAGGTGATTGCGAACGGATCGGGAACCATTGTAGATCTGCGTGTGTCACCCGGGACCAACGGGACGTTCACCTATGACGGGAACGGATCGAGCGATGTGACCTCGCTATCGAACAGCGCGTTCGGCACGTCAGCCACCTTTCGGAAGATGGGGGCAGGTGCGTTGCAGGTTGTCGGTGGAATGGACGACCTGCTGGATGGCAGTGTGGGCGTAGAGATCGCGGTGGACGACGGCGAGTTGGTGGTGGGGTCGAGCGCAGCCAATCATGACCTGACGTTCGATGATGATGGTGACGAAATCGTGGTCGGGTCGGGCGCCATCTTGACGACGTATGGATCGTTCGATGTGACGGCGCCGGGGACGAACGTGAACGTCGACGCGGTGGCGGGATCGACGGTTCATCTGATGTCCACGAGCGCGGCGGACAGGCTGCGCGCGACGGCGGACAACGATTTTCAGTTGTTGGGGAATGTCGTCATCTCCGGTTCGGGGGGGCGGTACGGACTGAGCGGAGGATTCGTGTTCCAGTTTGGGAACATGGAGATTTCGGGGACGTCTGGATTGGTGAACGAGGCTGCCTCTTCGTCGATGGAGTTTGTGCCGGGTTCAGTGATCGATCTGCTGGGCAGCGGTACGGCTGGGGGTGAACTGCTGATCGACGGTCAAGCGAGCGGGACGCGGATCGCGATGACGACAACGACCGGGTCGGGGACATTCACGATCGATCGGAATAGCTCGGACAATCTCCTCATCAGCGACGTGGCGTTGTCGAACGCGGCGTACCGAAGCACCGAGGGGGGTGCAGCCATCGACGAGTTGGATTTGGCGCGGACCGCGGACGCAGGGGGGAACGCGAACTGGTTCACGCCCGCGGACGTGCCCGACGAGACGGACGACGGATCCACGGTCAACGACGGGTCGGGCAATGCGGACGGGACCGACGACGGAGCCGATTCGAATGAAACCGACGACGCGCTGACGACGTACGCGGGGACGCTGCAGCGAATCGGGGCGGACGGGACCGGGAGCGCCGAGGCGACGTCTTCGGCGACGGGTGCAGCCGGGTTCGTGGAGGTGACGGGCGCGACGTCGGGGTCACTCCTGTTGACGATCGCGGACGGAAACTTGAGGGACGATTTCGCCGGGATCGAGGGCGAAGTCGCATTGGATATGACGCTGCGTGTCGTGAGCAGCGTGACTGGCGACTTCAGCGCGGTTGTCGATCTTTGCTACACAGAAAAACTCCTGGACGCGGCTGGAGTGTCGGAGTCGGAACTCGTTCCGTACACGTATTCGGAGTCGCTCGGACGGTGGGTGCTGGCGGGTGCGGAAGGGCGGTACCGCGGTGATGCTCCTCCGACGGGGATCGTGGGCGACTACGGGTATGATTCGGCGGCGATGTGTGTGTGGGTGGAACGCGACACGTTTTCGGACTTCGCGGCCGGGGTGGGATCGACGGACGCGAGCGGTGTTGGCGTGGACGAGGTGACATCGGGGGATGGCGCCGGGAGCAGCGACGGCGGCGGCGCTCCACCGCTGTGTGGGTTGTTCGGGTTCATTTCGATGGGGCTGACCTTGGCTGGGTTTGGGGGGATGAAGCTCTCGCGGCGTCGCTAGCGCAGTGCTTCACGGAGAGTGCTTTTTCTCAGAGCCGCGCCTGTCAGAAAGCGGTGGCGATCGGTGCCCGTGTCGGGTTCCGCCTGCCCGATTGGGAATCGGACGTCGCCGAAAGTGCCACAGTGTGGCACTATTTGCTACGGATTGAACTGGCCGTCGAAGTCGGAGAAGACGGCCGCGGTCTTATTGCCGATCACGGCGACGACGGCGATAACGAGCGCGACAACCAAGGCGAGCATGACGGCGTATTCGACGGTCGTGGGCCCGCCTTCTGAGCGCAGAAATTCCCGGACACGACTTGACGGTAGCGTGAACATTCGTATCACCTCCGGATCGGCGTCATCGCCCTTGGTTCACCGCTGGCCCCGCCAGCGTCCTCGTCGGCCCCTCAAGAATGGTCGCGCGCGCGGACCCCAAACGCGCGACGCCCGACCATCATAGCACGGCAGGCCGCCATTTTCAAGATCGAATGTTGGCTGCGGCGATTCTCGAGCGGATCGGGGATGTGGGGACGCGATCCGGGGACGTCTGATAACGCCCCTCGGGAAACGTGCGAGTTCGTGATCGCGAAGCGTCGCGCGACGGGCGGAGGCATCCCGCACACCGCCACCCAAAAGCGATGCCCCGCACGCCCAATCGTCTGGACTTGGGCGTGGTGTGATTCGTGGTCTGGGACTAGAATCGGCGACCTGGGTCCGTTTGGGTATGGTGGCGGTCTGAGTCGGTCGGCTCGGCATTGGTGGAGCGTGTTTGGATGAGATCAGTGCGAAGGTGGAGCGAGATGGGGTTGTGTCTCATTGTGGCGATCGTGGCTGGGTGCGGGGGCGGTGGTTTTGGGGAGAGCGTCTCGGTTCCGCAGAGCGAACGCCATCGTTTGGCTGCCGGGTTGGGAGGGGAGTGGTCGCTGCGGGTTCCGGCGGATCGGGCGTTCAACGTGACCGATACGCAGCGGGAGTCGGAGGGGTCGGCTCGGTCGGTGTCGACGGCGGAGTCGACGGGGGTGGCTGTGTGTTCGGTGGACGCATCGAATGGCGGATCCGGGGTGTCGCAGTTTCAGATCGGTCACGTGTTGTCGTATGACGGGTCGTCCCCGGCCGAGGTGATGGTGACGTTTGAGGTGGCGTACGATTGCGTTCTGGAGCGATTCGCGCCGCGCGTCGGTGCGAAGCCGCTCGGTCTGAAGGCGTACATCTTGGATTCGGATCGGCGGGCTCTGGCGAAGGTGATGTTGGTGGAGGGCGACCCGTCGCGGTTGCCGGATCGGTGGTCGGGGGCGCAGTCGGCGTCGTTCGATGTGACGTTTGAGCCCGGGCTCGCGTATCACCTGATCGTTGCGGGGCGTGTGGAAGTGTCAGGGGATGACACTCCGAGTCCGCTGGCTTCGCTTTCCGTGCGGTCCGTGGGCATTGAGGTCCGCTCAAAGAGTGAGTAGACTGCGCCGCACTGCCTGGGGTGCGTGCGGAATCGGCGCGGGCGACGACACGAGCCCAGGGAACATACGTGAAGGATAAAGAGGTCGAGACGGGTGGATAAGTCAAGTATCTTGGCGGGGATCGTCTTTGCGACGCTCACCGTGTCGTTCTTCTGTTCGATCTGCGAGGCGGCGCTGTATGCGGTGTCCCATGGGCGCGTGGAACAGTTGGCGCAGTCGGGTTCAGTCCCTGGGAAGCGGCTTTGGCGACTGCGGCACAACATCGATCGTCCGATCGCCGCTATACTGACGCTGAATACGATCGCGCATACGGTGGGGGCGACGCTCGCCGGAGCGGTGGCTGCGGATTTGTACGATAGTCTGGGCGTCGGACTGTTTAGCGCGGCGTTCACACTGGGCATCCTCTATGTGAGTGAAATCGTGCCGAAAACGGTTGGCGTGCTGTATGCGGACCGTCTGGCGCCATTCCTGGCGGGGCCGACGCACTGGTCCATCGTTGCGTTGTTTCCCCTCGTGTGGGTCTGCGGTTTGATCACTCGGTTCTTCCCAAAAAAGGGGAGACAGTCCGGCACGAGCGAAGCCGATCTGCTCGCACTCGCCCGACTTGGACTGAGGGCGGGGTCCCTGCGTCCCGACGAGGCGCGGTGGATGCAGAACGCGCTAAAGCTCGACAGGCTGAAGGTGGCGGATATTCTGACGCCGCGAACGGTCGTATTCAGCCTGCCCAGCGGAACGACCTTGGCGGAAGTTTCGGAGAATTCGGCCGGTTGGCCTCACAGTCGCGTCCCGGTGACAGAAGAGGGGGATTTGGATCGAATCTGCGGTGTCGTGCTGCGGCGGGAGGTGTATGAGGCGCTGGTGGCTGGGCGGGGAGAGCGGACGCTGCGGGACATTATGCGCAAGCCGACATTCGTTCCGGAGGCGATGAAGGTGAGCGATCTCTTGGCGGAGTTTTTGCGACGTCGGCAGCACCTGTTCGTCGTGGCGGACGAGTACGGGGGGTCGGCGGGGGTCGTGACGCTCGAGGACGCCATCGAGGCGCTGCTTGGATCGGAAATCGTTGACGAGTTCGATCGGGAGACGGACCTGCAACGGGTGGCTCGGGATCGGGCGGCGGCGAAGCTTCGGAAGGGCGGCGGGTCGAAAAACCGAAGAGCGGAGTCGTAGCGAAAGGCTGTGTGGGTGCCGAACGAACCCGATCCCGTGGTCGTCGATCGGGGCGTCCTTACCACGGGCTGGACCGACCGATGCGGGGCGTCGGGGTTCCGGGGGGGCGGAGTCATGTGTTAGCCGACTGCGCGGTCACGGCGCTTGTCCGGGCTTGTAGAAACCGCTCGGTTCGTTTCGATTCCAATAGGCACGGCGCTCAACGAACTTGAGCTTGGCGTCGACGTCTCCGGCGCGGAACGCGAGGAGGCGGTGGGGGGGGGCGGTTTCGACATCAAACCAGGCGGGTCCTCCGGCCCATTCGAGAACGACGCGGGTGGCGCTGACGGTACCGAGCGGGACGGTGACGTTGCGTGACGTCCCCTGGACGCGGAGTGTGGCGTCGAGCGGGTTGGGATCTGGCATGTGATTGGAACGGAGGGAATTGAGTAGGTGCATCGGGCGCTCTTCGCCGCCGGACGCGACGACGGCGCGGGCGTAGAGGAAGAGGCACTCATAGGCGTCGACAAAGGATCGACCGGTAAGCGGGAACCAGCGGTCTCCTTCGTCGCCGAAATAGGAGTAGCAAGCAATGTCCAATGACCAGTCTTTTGGCGGAAACTCCTTCCGGCGCTCCCAGTCGAGGATCTTGAACGTGTGTCCGCACCATTCCTGGCTGGAGGCTGACACTTTCATGGGCCGCAGGGAGGGCCGCTCGAGGAATGCCGTCGTGAGGAATCGGTAGTTGTAATTCTCTGTGGGGACTTCCTCCGCGATGACGAACTTGAAGGCGGGGAGAACTGCCTCGTCGTCCTTTTTCGCCTTAACGTGGTGGATCGGGTGCATGTACTGTCTGTTCATGAGGTGGACGCGCGTGAAGCGGCGCGTCTTGTCGTAAAGCCGGCACGTCGCGTCGTAGTACGACATTTCGCTAAGCCCATCTTCCCAGATGGGCAGTTCGGAGAACGCCTTCCATGCGTCGCTGACGGGCCGGTTGTTTTCGAGTTGGATTTTATGTGCCGGCGGTGTGGGCGTCGTTTGTTCGGCGGCGCTCTTCTCCTGCGCGCTCGCGCCGGCTGCGACGAGCAACAACGACGTGATGCGGGCGGCGGCAAGTCGGTACGAACAGAAGCGTGAGAAGCGAGTAGTCATCGTGCGGATACCTTTCTATCGCTGAGGGCGTGTCTCTCGAGTCTAGAAATCAGCCTCCGGCCTGGAGGTGGACAGTGGTTTGGTCAGAGCGGTCGACGGGGATTCGAGGAGGAAAGCGGCGTTGATCGCGCGGGGCGGTTTGCACAGCTCGGAGAGCGTGAGGACGACCGATGCGTAGTCAATACCGAGTCCGCTGACGGGCTCGTTGGCGTCGGCGGGGGGGTTCTTTCCCATGAACTCGATCATGCGGCGCACATCAAGGTCGAGCTCGAACGGCGGCGAGGCGAGACCGCTCGGACCTGACTTGCGGACCAGCGTAGCGCGTTTCGCATCCTCCTCGGCGTCGATCATGAGCGAATCGTCCGGCAGGTTGAAGAAGAACGGCGGGCGGGCGCGGATGCCGGTGCCGAACAGCACGATACGCCGGTGTCCCGTGCGCTTGGCGTAGATGAGGTTATCACCGGAGGTGTTGACCACATCGATGTCGAACCTGCCGTCGGCGTGAACGGTGGCGATGAAGGGGTCGTCGCGATCGCGCAGGGCTTCGTAGGCGGCGATGCGGGTGCGGGCGTCGGGATCGTCGAGTGCCGTTCTCAAGGGGCGGACGGCGCGGCGAGAATGGAGCGCGGCGCCGAGGACGCGGATGGCCGCGGCGCGGTATTGTCCGTCGGTTTTGACGAGGTGCTTTTCGAGGACGTCGACGGCGTCATCGTCGCCGAGCGCGAGCCCAGCCGTCGCCGAGAAAAACGCGCAGGCGGGGGTGGAGTGATCGTAGAACTTCCGCACCTCCGGGAGGACTTGACGCCCGAGGGCTTCCCACGCGAGGGCGATTTCGACGTGCGGGGCGTCGGGGCGGGCGAACTCCCGTGCGAGTTCCGC
>JAJDDS010000360.1 GCA_029260195.1 Phycisphaerae bacterium | reverse complement strand
ACATCCTTAGGCCCCTCGACCATGGGTCCAGCTTCGCGCTGAGTCTTGCCACAGAAACTACAGGTGCTGCCGCGTCGGTCTTTGCCGCCGCCGGTTCGTCCGCCAGCCATGTTGCCTCGTCTCCGGATGAAGCCTTTTCAGTATAGAAAACGTGGGTTTCTTCGCCGATTGCGGTCATATCGTCAAGGATGGGGGCTCGGCTCCACTAACACCCCACACTATCATAGCCTCTGATTGCGCCGGAGGGGCATTTTTCCGTGCCGGGGCCGAAAAAAGCCCCACATGCGGGTCCTATCGTCCCCCCGGCGGGTCGGCGTCACCGCGGGGAGGGGGCTGGATCAGGCGGCTGCGGAGGTGTTCGTATTGCTGGATGGTGAGCTCACCGGAATCGCGCATGCAGCGCAGTTGGTCCAGTGTCCACGTTGAGTTGCCCGGCTCGTCGTCCTGGGTGGCGCGCCGCTTAATGACCCCGGTGGCGACCACGAGCACGACGACCAGTACGAGGAGCATCCCGATCGGAACCAGCGTCCTCCAAATCATCACGTCGCTCCCAAGCGGGTGAAGAGCATTTACATCCGCCCCGAATGGTATCCATCGGACGGGGTGCGATCAATCGCGGGGGGGAGGAAGACGCAAAGGGCTGCATGACCCTGGGTCGGCAACCACCCAGGGTCACGCAGCCCGCGGGGACGTGCGGGCTTCCGTGGCGCAAAGGTGCGACCCAATCTGGGCGGCGCTGTGCGTGAAGCACTGCGGTCGTGGCCTGCCATACCGATTGCTCTCAGTCATTCTGAGCGCGGCGAAGAATCCAGCCGCGACTAGAGTATCAGCAAGATTCCTCGCTGCACTCGGAATGACAACGGGCGTGCTCGGAGTGACAACGGTGGCGTCCGGAACGACGACGGGGCGCGTTGCCAGGACCGGCGGGCTTCCGATTCGACAGTGCCGACGGAATTGCCGCCCCATACGGGATGCTCCCGAACGGACGGGCTGAGGAATCGGGCGTTTGACCGGGATAGGCATCGGACGATAGTAAGGCGCGTTGTTGGATCGGATTGGCGAGATCGATTCCGTGTTCTTGCGGACAGGTCTGCCTCCTGCGGGCGGGTTGGTGGTGGAGGCTGGAGGAATCGGCGGTGGGGTCTATCGAGGAGAGACAAACATTGCGCGAGAGAAGGATGATCATGGGATGGGTGGCGGGTGGCTGTGTGGCGACGGTGACGGCGGCAGCGACGGTCGCTGGCTGTGCCGGTCCGGTGGCGCTGCAAGAAGCGATGCGTCGCGATGATCAACGGACGTACCTGACGGCGCTCGCGGACCATCGGGGATCCGGCCGGGAGGCATTCTTCGCCGGGAAAGCAAAGGCGACGAATCGGTCGATCGAGGAGGTGGTGGCGGCGGACGAGCGGATGAGTGAGACGCGAAATCCGTTCGATGCTTACCGGGATCCGTCGGCGGTCTGCCGAGGGGCTGTGATCTACTATGCGCACTGCATGTCCTGTCACGGGGAAGATGCGCGTGGACGTGGTCCCGCGATGCCGGCTGATCTTCCGAAGATGGACTTTCACTCATTCGGGAAGCGATTGGCGTCGACGTTGCACCGCGGCGCGCCGCGGAGTTGGTTCAGGAAGATCCACGGCGGATACACGAGCAAGGTTACGGGATCGGGGGGCGAGGAGTACACGATGCCGGCGTGTCTGGAGCTGCTGGCGAAAGAGCAGATCTGGCTGGCGATCACGTACCTGCAGAGTCTGGACATTCACGCGGAGCGCGCCGATCCACGTGAAGGCGGGGAGTCGGCGCGGGGCGGCTTGGGGATCGGTTAGAGGCCTCGTTGAGGACGGCGGTGTGTGTTGAGGAGTTTGGCGAGGGACCATCCGGCGCGCATGCCGCGTGTTCCTTTCTTGAGGGCGTGGTTGATGGTGTCCCAGGTTTCGCCGCCGGTTCCTTCGATGTGTCCGGTGGCGCGTTTGGGCCATTGGTCGAAGCGCCTGTGGTAGTCGTCGGCCCAGGCGAGTATCCGCTTGATGGTGAGGCGGGGGAGGTCGTGGATGTTTCGGACGCCTCGGTGTTTGGCGAGTAGCCGGGGCAGGGAGGAGCCGGCGCGGAGTCCTCGAAGTCCGTCGATGAGATTTGCGTCCACCTTCTGCCAAGTCTCTCGCCCGGACAGGGGGATGACACCATCACCCTTCTTTGGCCACTTTCCGGTGCGTTTGTGATAGGCGTCAGCCCACTTGAGGATCTTGGGCACGGTCATGGCGGGCAGGTCCATGTTGTTCCTGACACCGCGGTGTTTGGCGAGGAGTTGAGCAAGGGTCATGTGGGTGCGGAGACCGCGCCCGCCGGTCCAGAGTGCGGCTTGCACGCCACTCCAGTCTTGGCCGTTGGCGCCGGGGATTCTGCCGGATTTTGGAGTGGGCCACTTCTTGTGTTTCTTGTGAAAGGCGTCGGCCCAGGCGAGGATCTGTTTGCGCGTCAGGGGTGGTAGTCCGTGGACATTCCGAACGTTTCGGCGCTGCTGAAGGAGTCGAGGCAGTGACGATCCAACGGGAAGTCCGCGCGAACCGGACATGAGCGCTGAATGGACCGCGGACCAGGTGAGATCGCGGGCGCCGACGATTGGTCCTGAGTCCATCTTGGGCCAGTGTCCTGTGCGGCGACAGTGGCGGTCGGCCCAATCGAGGATCTGCGAAATGGACAGTCTGGGCTTGGCGTTTGGGTGTCTCTTGTTTCGATAGGTCGCGAGATTCTTGGCCAGGGACGTGTGCGGTCCGGGGCCTCTTGATCCGGTTCTGAGGGCGTCGTTGATGGCGCTCCATGTTTCGCCGTTCGATCCCGCAATCTCTCCGGAGTAGACCGAAGGCCATTGGTCTGTGCGTTTCCTGAACGCGTCGATCCAGGCGAGGATTTGCTTGATCGTCAGTCGCGGCAGGTCCCCCCGGTGCCGTCTCCCGCGGTACTGAGCGAGCAGACTTGCCAATGTTGTCGGGCTACCGAGTCCGCGTCGCCCCACCCTCAGAGCGTCGTTGACGGCGGACCAGGTTTCGCTTGGCGCGGCGAGGATCGTACGCGATTCCTTGTGGGGCCATTTTCCGGTCCGCCTGCGGTGATGGTCTGCCCAACCGAGTATCTGCTCGATCGAGAGCGGGGAGCCTCGGTTCGGCTTGGGGACGTTGCGGCGTGCGGCCAGCAGTCCGGCGAGCGAGAGATTCCCCTTGAATCCGCGGTAGCCAACCTTCATGGCGTAGTTGATTTTGCCCCATGTGTCCTCGGGCGAGTCGTCAACGGGACCGGAGTGTCTGGTGGGCCAGTTGCCGGTGCGTCGATGATGGCGGTCTGCCCAGGCGAGCACCTGATTGTACGTGAGGCGGGGGAGTTGGGCTCGGTTTCGCTTCCGGCTGTGCTTGGCGAGGAGTTTTGCGAGGGATCCGCTGGGTGGTAGCCCTCGTCCGCCGTGGTGCAGGGATTGGGTGAGTCCGGACCAGGTTTCTCCGGGGGCTTCTTTGACGGGTCCGGACGTGTCGACGGGGTATTTTCCGGTTCGGCGGTGGTGCGCGTCGGCCCACTTGAGGACTTGCTTGATCGTGAGATCGGGTTTGGTGTAGGCGTTGCGCACGTTTCGGTCGCGGGCGAGTCGACGGGCGAGCGACATGTGTCCGGGGAGCGTTCTGCGGCCATGGCAGAGTGAGGCGTCGACCGCCATCCAGCTTTCGCCGCGCACGCCGTGGACGGGTCCCGATCGCTTGGTTGGCCATCGCCCGGTGCGTTCGTAATGGGCGTCCACCCACGCCATGACCGTTTCGATTGTCACCGGTCTCAGGGGTCTACGTTTTCTGGGGCCGCGGGCGGCGGTGAGTTCAGTGGCGAGCGACGAACCACCGGGCAGGCCACGGATTCCACCGCCGAGCGCGCGATCGATAGCCATCCACGTGTCGTCGGGGGTTTCGTACACCCGTCCTGAGCGTTTGGTGGGCCAGTAGCCGGTGCGTTTGTGGTGGGCGTCGGCCCACGTCATGATTTTTCGGACAGTGAGTTTCGGGCGAGGGTATTTCATGGTTGGCGCAATTGGGGTCTGGTGATGAGCGGAATCAGGATGACGCACTCCTGACAGTCTGGATGATGTGTTGCGCGGCGCGGTCGATTTCGCCTTCGGTCGTTGGGCGCCCCAGGCTGAAACGGATGGCGCCGAGGGCGAAGGGTCGCGGGACGTTCATCGCGGTGAGCACGGGCGACGGCTCGTGGCGATCGAAGTGGCAGGCGGCGCCGGGGCTGGCAGCCACTTGGGTGAGTTTCGTAAGCAGGTCGGGGCCGATCATGTTCTTGAAGCTGATGTTGAGCGTGTTGGGAAGTCGCACTTCGGGGTGTCCGTTGAGGCGGATGTCATCGCCGAGGCCGTCGATCAGCAAGGCGTGCAGCTTGTCGCGGAGCGCGGTGATCTCGGGGATGTGCATGTCCTGACGGGCGATCTCAGCCGCGACGCCGAGCGCGACGACGCCGGGGACGGGCTCTGTGCCGGCGCGTCGGCCCTTCTCATGTCCGGCGCCGTGGATGAAGGACTCCACGGTATCGTCAGATCGAAGGAACAGTGCGCCGACGCCGGCGGGGGCGTAGAGTTTGTGGGCTGCGAGGGAGAGGAAGTCGACGCCGAGATCTTCGACGTTGGTGGGGATCTTGCCGACGGATTGGGCGGCGTCGGTGTGGAGGGGGACACCCGCTTCGCGGGCGATTTGCGCGATTTCAGCGATGGGTTGGATGGTG
>JAJDDS010000359.1 GCA_029260195.1 Phycisphaerae bacterium | reverse complement strand
TCATCGAGAATGATGACCGCTCGTTTTCGCTTGACTCGCTGATCGACGAGACGATTCGGCGCGATTCCGCCCATTACTTTCTCGTCGTCGCGTCGTCGGCGTTTGCCGATCCAACCGGTTTCACGGGGTCGTACCGGATCGATATCGAAGTTTTGCGTGGGGGAGCACCGCCTGCGGCACGCGGGCAGACAGTGTTCCTGGATTTCGACGGTGGGGGGGTGCCGGCGGACAATTTGGGCGTCAGCCGCGTTCCACCGTTCGATGCGGCGGCGATCTCTCCGTTGTACGCCGGGCAGGATGATCGAATCAAGTCGGCGATCGTTGCATCCGTGATGGAGAACTTTGAAGGGTTCGACCTTTCGGTGTTCACGAGCGACGAGTCCGTACGGCTTGATCCTCCCTTTTCGATTGTATTCCTGGGCGGGTTCTTTCCGCAGGGACTCGAAGCGTTCGGAATATCGGAGAGCGTGGATCGGCTCAACAGCGACGAGGAGGATGTGTCGATCATCTTCACCGAGGCATTCGCGCCGTCGGTGTTCAGCTCGCCGCCGTCCGCGGAGGCGTTGGGCGTCGCGATCGGGAACATCGCCGTCCACGAGGTCGGCCACTTGCTGGGTCTCAATCATGTCGAAGATCCGACGGCGCTGATGGACGCGGTATCTGGGGCGGACGTTTTTCTCGAGGATCAGGAATTCCGGCGTTCCGAGCTGTATGCGCCGGAGCTGTTTCCGATCGGGTTTCAAGACGCGGTGCTGTTGCTCTCCGAGATCATCGGCGTATTCTAGGGCTGATACCGTCGGATTGCGGTGTGACCGCCCGCGGGGCGCGCCGGTCGTGCCGGCTTGGAATTCCGACGCGGAGGGTCCGGTGCTTCTTGGCTATGTGACGAACGGATTCGCCCATCACGCGTTGGCCGACGCGCTACGCATCCTTGCGGACGTTGGCTATCGGAGCGTAGCGATCACGCTCGATCGGTGTCATCTGGACCCGTTCGACGATGACTGGCCGCGCAACGCCAGCCGCGTTCGCGAGTTGCTCCGCGCGTGCGATCTTCGATGCACCATCGAGACCGGGGCGCGGTTTCTGCTGGATCCCCGCCGGAAGCATCAACCGACGATGATCAGCGCCGACGCAGACGATCGTGGTCGGCGTGTCGCGTATCTTTGTCGGGCGATCGACATCGCGGCGGAGTTGGACGCCGACAGCGTGTCGCTTTGGTCCGGTGCGGCTGATGACGATTCGGGCGACGGGATCCGCTTCGATCGCCTCTGCTCGTCGCTGGCGGATGTGTTGTCCCATGCGGAGCGGTGCGGAATGCCGATCGCGTTCGAGCCGGAACCGGGCATGTTCATCGAACGCATGGCTGACTTCGAGAGGCTTTACGACGCGGTGGACCACACCCTGTTCGGGTTGACGCTTGACATTGGCCATGTGCATTGCCTCGGTGACGGGGATCTGGTCGGTCACGTTCGGCAGTGGCGGGACAAGCTGCTGAACGTTCACATCGAGGACATGCGGCGCGCGACGCACGAACACCTGCTCTTCGGGGACGGCGAGATCAACTTCACGGAGGCGATCGGGGTCCTCTCCTCGGTCGGGTATCGCGGTCCGGTGCATGTTGAGCTCTCGCGTCACAGTCATGACGCACCCGCGGTCGCCGCACGCGCTTATGAATTCCTGTCGGCGCTGTGGTTGGACGGACGAGTCGGAGGATCGGTTTGAGCGAGCGATTGATCTATCTGTCGGTTCCCGGCTTGCGCCCGAAGGACGTTCTTGACGTCTCGTTAACGCCGACGCTGCACGCTTGGGCGGCTGCCGGCGCATTGGCGGTGATGGTTCCTTCGTTCCCTTGCGTCACGTCGTCGGTGCAGGCTTCGTCATGGACGGGGTCGACGCCGGGCGAGCACGGCATCATCGCCAACGGGGTTTACCATCGAGAGCGCCGTGAGGTTGAGTTCTGGGTCGAGCGGAACGGCGTGATTGGCGGCGATCAGGTGTGGGACCGTATCTCCGCGGCTGGGAAATCGTCGGCCGTCTGGCATGCGCAGAACATCAAGGATGCGGGCGCCGACTACATTGTCACACCAGAGCCCATCCATCACCCGGACGGGCGTACCGAATCGTGGTGCTACTCGAAGCCCGAGGGCCTCTACGAACGAATGCTGCGGGACCTGGGGCATTTTCCGCTCCAGCACTACTGGGGACCGTTGTCCAGCATCGAGTCCTCGAACTGGATCATCGCGGCGGCGCGGTGGCTGATCGCCGAACACGATCCCCATTTTCATTACATATACCTCCCACACCTGGACTACGCGTCGCAGAGATTCGGCCCTGACAGCGCGCAGGCGATCGATGCACTGCGTCAATTGGATGCGCTTCTGGCGGAGTTCAATGGTTTTCTAGCGTCCACACAGTCCGTGAAGGACGCGGCTGTGATCGTCGCGTCGGAATACGCGATGACTGATGTGTCGTCGGTGATCTATCCGAACATCGAGCTGCGGCGGCGGGGGATGCTCGAAGTGCGAGACAGTGCCGCGGGCGCGTTGATCGATTTCGAGCGAAGCCGGGCGTTCGCGATGGTGGACCACCAGTGCGCTCATATCTACGTGCGGGCTGGCGACGTGGAGGAGATCGCGTCCGTGTTCCGCGAGATGGACGGCGTCGCGTTTGTGTGTGTCGGTGACGAGCGGTCGCGCGCGGGCGTAGGGCACGCGCGGGCGGGCGACATTGTGCTGGCGTCGCGCGACGATT
>JAJDDS010000358.1 GCA_029260195.1 Phycisphaerae bacterium | reverse complement strand
GCTCCCACGCCCGCCGCCGGCGAACCGCTGTCCCAATCGAAACCCACGGTTTGATCGACGCGCGTGAGCACGGGCGTTCCCTGGAGATACATGTTGTCGAAGTACTCGCCGAGCAGTCCGTTACCGATGCCGGTCGGCGGCGCGAGGAACGAGGAATCGACGGCGGCGAAGGCATCGTGTGGAAGTGCGCCGGGTGTGTCGACGAACGTGACGTTGGGACCGGCGACGTTTTCCAGCCCAGCCAACGGACTCACCGTGTAGTAGGGAGTGACCTGAGAGCTGCCGCCGCCGTGCTCGACTTCGGCGTATCGCGTGCCAAGGACGGCGATCGTCCGCGGCGTGCTCCTGTCCAGCGGCAGGACGGCGTTGTCGTTTTTCAACAGAACAACTGCGTCGGCGGCGATTTCGCGCACCAGCGCTCGGTGTTCCACGATCTCCACGTTCGGCGAGTCCCAGGCTTCGTCCATGATGCCGGTGGAAACGGTGGCGCGCAGAATGCGGCGCGCCATGTCGTCCACGCGAGCCTCGGCGACAAGGCCGTTCCGCACCGCGTCCGCTAGCTGCCCGTCGCCCCAATTGACCGCGACGGACGAGCACGCATCCATCTCGAGGTCGAGGCCCGCGTTGGCTGGCGCGATGGTGTCGTAGGTTGCGCCCCAGTCGCTGACCACGAATCCGTCGAACTCCCACTCGGTCTTGAGGATATCCGTAAGCAGGAGCGCGCTGTCGGCGGAGTAAACGCCGTTCACGCGGTTGAACGCAGCCATGATCGCCCCCGCGCCGGCTTCGCGAACGGAGGCCTCGAAGGCCGGCAGGTAAATCTCTCGTAGTGTGCGCTCGTCAACCTGAACGTCGATTAGTGTGCGATCCTGCTCCTGGTTATTGGCCACGAAGTGCTTGGGACACGCGACAATGCCCTGGGACTGCGCACCGTTGATCGAGGCGACCGCCATTCGCGACGCGAGGAACGGATCCTCACTGTAGTATTCGAAATTGCGTCCGCACTGGGGCACGCGGATGACGTTCATGCCCGGACCTAGCCAGACCTGGCGGCCCTTATTCCGGAGTTCCTTGCCGATCGCTTCTCCGAACTGCAAGGCCAGATGCGTGTCCCAGGTTGCCGCGAGGGCGATGGCTGCCGGGACGGCGGTGGCTGGTCCGTCGGCGCGGGCGCCGACCGGTCCGTCGGAGAGTCGAAGCGCCGGAATGCCGAGACGCGGGATGGCCCTCAGGGACATGACTGTCTCGCCATGGACCAGCGACGTTTTCTCCTCGAGCGTCATGGCGCCGACAAGCTCATCCACACGCTCCTCGACATCGCGTTGGTCGACGCGACAGAGGTCGTCGGACCAGATCTCGATCTCCCGGATCGAATTACCCAATTCAGTGGCCCGGAGCGCGCAGTGAACACGGAGGAAGTGCGCGACCTGAGGGCCGCAGAGAATTTCGTCGACGCCACCATTCCCCTTGATCGTAGTGAAGACCGGTGTCCACAATGCCCCGTCGTCCGAAACGAACACGGTGTAGTTGACGGCGTATGCGTCTCCCCAGTGGATCGTTAGACCATTGAAGGTGCGCTCGTCGTTGTACGCGAATTGGATCCACTGGTCATCGGCGTTGTGGCTTGACCAACGCGTTGGTTGCAGCCCGTCGACCGCGTTCCAGGGGTGATGGAGTGGGCCCGTACCTTCGATGCTCGATGCGGATGCCGTCATCCCGCAGTCCGTCAGCTTCGGCGCGCCGACGACGTAGTAGTAGGCGTCCGCGGAGGCGCCCGGGGGATCGACCGTGACGAGTCCTTCGTCATCGCCGGCTACAATGCGGTAGTCCAACCGCGTGCCGTCTGGAAGGCGCGGTATTATCACGCCCCAAACGCCGTCGGCGGGAGCACCGTCTCCGTGGGCACCGTCATCGAACATCTCGAAGGGTGCGGAGCCCTGGCCAATGTCCGGAAAAATGAAGACGACGGTGACGGCTGAATCGTCCGTGACCCTGCATGTCACCGTCACTAGGTCATCGACGGTGGGATACTGCGGGTCGTGTCTTGAATCAATGATCAGTGGCGAGGCGTCGGTCCAGTTGGAGGCGCCGGGCGTCGGCGTATCGAATGTTCGTAGCGTTTCTCCGCCGTCGGGAAGCCGGCCCAACGACGCGTCGGCGACGTGCTCGTCGAGGACGAGACCATCAATCCGGAACGTGCCGATCTCGTCAAACAACGCGACCTCTTCATCGCCGGCGCCGAGGTCGAAGTTCGTGTGGGTCGGTCCTTGCCAAGTGTCGGTGTCGGCCCAGAACAACAGTGAGCCACCAGCCTCGATGGTGACTCCGGCTGGAATGCGCCACTTCGTTGGGACGGACAGGTCGTCGGTCAGGTGCATACCGCCCAAACCGATCGCGACCCCTCCGCCGTTGTACATTTCAACCCAATCGTCGAATTCGCCGAATTCGTCGGCGATCGTGGAATCGTTCCATACCATGACTTCATTGACGTACAATGGCGGTGGCTGGAACCCCACGACGTACGCGTGCGACGCGTCCGGCGCGCCGGGCGGATCAATGGCGACAAGTCCCTCGCCGTCCGCGGCGATGATGACGTAGTCCAGACGCGTGCCATCCGGCAGGGGCGGGATGAATAGCCCCCAATTGCCGTCGCCGTCGCCGCCGTCTCCATGGTTGCCGTCATCGAACAGGTTGAAGGGCAGCGCACCTTGTCCGATGTCCAGGAATATGAAGACGGCCGTGACGGCTGCGTCGTCGTGGACCGTGCACGTCACATTCACCTGTTCCTGGGATGTGGGATACTGCGGCTCGTGCCGTGCATCGGTAATGACCGGCGGCGCCGAACTGACGACGAAGGAATGGACCTCGACGGAGGGGAGCGGGTCAACGCTGACCGCGCCGTCGTCGTCGACGGCGACGATGGCGTAATCCACTCGGGTTCCGGCAGGGAACGGTGGAATCACCACAGCGTACACGTCGTCACCCGGCTGGCCGTCGCGGCAGGGGTCGCCGTCTGACATCTCGATGGGTACCGCACCTTGGCCGACGTCGAGGAAGATGATGACGTCTGACGCAGCCCCGTCATCGTGGACGGTGCACGTTACCGTCACTTCGTCAGTCGGCGTGGGGTCTTGCGGTTCGTGGTGTGTGTCGGTGATCGTTGGCGGCATGTTCGATCCCCGGTTGGAGACGCCGGGTGTCGATTCGTCAAACGCTGTCCACGGGCCGGACCCGTCGCGCACTCGGCCCTCGGAGACATCCGGAGTCTGCGGACCGAACCCATGGGCGTCAATGCGCGTCAGACCGTCGGCTGCGACCAACACGATGACATCGCCGTCGGCGGTGAGTTCGAAATTGGTGTGGGCGTCTCCCTGTTCAGGGTGACCGTCAGCCCAGAATAGGCGAAACCCGCCGGCGGCGATTGTGGTCCCGTCGGGAATCCGCCACAGCGTCGGGTCGGCAAGATCATCGGTGAGGTACATCCCGCTGAGGTCGACGGCCGTTGGCGCACAGTTGTGCAGCTCGAGCCAGCCATCGAACTCGCCAAACTCGTCGGCGACTGTCGAAGCGTTGCTGGTCATGAACTCGTTGATGAACAGCGGCGGTGTTGTCGCCTCCGCAGTAATCGCCGACAGTGCGCCGAGGCATGAGACTATGGACCAGAGTCTTGCTACTTGGATTGACTGCACGCCAAGCCCCGCGGTTTTGGGATAGGGCGCCTCAGACGCGCCGCCGCAAACGCCTCTCGCATCGGTGCGACACAAAGAACCCGCAGGTCCCTTTGTTTCAACTGCTGGCGAGCCTCCCTCGTATGGGCGTGCCTTCGAGAATGAAACGAGCACCAAGTATATCGATCGTCGATGTAGTTTTCAAGCTTTGTCCATCGCGTGATCGCACGTTGTGGATTGCGACGCTGGAGCGTCTCCCGTGCTTCTGCGGTCAACCTTGACAGCCTCATGGGGCGGCTGGTTCGCATGACCTGGCGCTCGCACGCGACATATCGGAACCACCAAGCGGATCAGTGCCGGGCCTTGGGACATTTCCGCGCACCGCGCCGGAGCGACACAGCAAGGGACGTGGAGTTGGTGTGTCAAGTGGCGATGAGGACGGTCTCGCGGGACCGTTTGTTAGTTGATAGGGCATATTGATATCGGTCCCGGAGAATGACGCGGACGCTGGACTTGTGTCGTTTGAGTGTGCGCTCGATCTCTTCGATCGCGGGGATACCGTCGCTGCGGTAGGAAACGACGATCGCGCTCTCTGCGCATCGGTCGCAGACGGCGGCGTAGGCGGCGTGGAGGGTGGCGGGGGATATCCTGGGGTCGGGCAGGGGGGTCATGCGCAGGTGTTTGGAGCCGCGGTCGATACGCGGCGCCCAACGCGCGTAGTCGGTGATGCCTTCGAGGAAGTGGTAGAAGTCGCGGTAGGGGACGCCGACACCCTTGGCGTTGAGGTAGGGGGGGTCGATGTAGACGAGGTCGAAGCGATCGTCGATTGCGCATGCGTCGCGATTGAGGGCGCGGCAGGGCTGTCCGTTGTCGATGACGGCGTTGTTGGCTTCGGCGGCGAATTTTCGGAAGTGGGTTTCGAACGGTGTGTCCCAGGTGGTCTTGTTGCCAAATGAGCGGGTGACTTTGGCGTGCCGCATGTAGAGGTTTCGCCGGTGGAAGAGATTGTACGGTCGTTTGGCCAGGGCGGCCTGGAAGAGGGCGTAGTAGGCGATTGCGCGGGGGTAGGGGGCTGGGAGGGCGTTGATGTTGGCGACGATCATGTCGAGCCAGCGGTTCTCATCGTCGGTGAAGTAGATATCGGAAAAGGTGCGTTCGATGAAATCGCCGTATGCCCTTTGGGGATGCGGGGCGACGACGGCGTCGATCTGGTCG
>JAJDDS010000357.1 GCA_029260195.1 Phycisphaerae bacterium | reverse complement strand
CGAGCCGCGGGATTCATCCCGCGCGGATCCCGGAACGCCGGTACGGTAGGGAACCCCCCGGCCCGTCATCGGACACGCGCCCGCCGCGCAAGCACCTCGTCATAGACCGCCGTCGTCTTGGCTGCCAGCGCCGCCATCGAGAACTCCCGCGACACCCACTCCCGCGCCGCTTCCCCCATCCCCCGACGCCCGTCATCGTCCCCAAGCAACAACGAAACTCGGTCCGCCATCGCCCCGTCATCGTCAAGCGGCACGACATACCCCACCCGGCCATCCGGGACGACAATCGCGTTGTCAGCCACATCCGTCGCCACCACTGGGACCTCGCACGCCATGGACTCCAGCAGCACGTTCGGTGTCCCCTCGCGCTCAGACGTCAAGACCGTCAAATCACACGCGTTGTACGCGTCCACCACATCATCCTGATTCCCCACGAAGCGCACCGCCTCCGCCAACTTCAACTCATCAACCATGTCGCGCATGCGCCGCTGATACACATCCGATGCTTGAATCCCCCCGTGCAGTTGCGATCCGACGCAGAGAAACACCGCACCCGGCTGCCGCTCCAACACACGCTGCGCCATCCGAAAGTACATCGCGTGGTTCTTTTGGCGCTTAAAGCTGCAAAACATCCCCACGACCTTGGCAGGCCCGTCAAGCCCCAACGCGGACCGGAACCGCGATTCCGCGCGCCGCGAAAACCGATCAACGTCCACCCCGTTATGAACCACGAAAATCCGGTCCGCCGCGATCCCCATCGTCCGCATTTGAAATCGCCGACCCGCGTTCGAGTTCGCGATGATCGCGTCGAACATCCCACCCGTCGCACGCAACGCAAGCCAATGGCGAAACCGACGGCGATAGTCCGTGTTCCGCTCCGATCCAATCACCGCCACCCGACCGCTCATCCGACCCGCAAGCCGACCCGCAATCTCCGCGTCAATCAGAAACGAATGCACAACGTCCGTCTCGCATTCACGCAGAACACGCGCTAGGCGCGGAATCACGCTCACATCGAATTTGCCCCGCTTCGCCACCACGTGAAGCCGGTTCGAAGCACCGTCCAATGCCGACGCCAACGGGACGTAGTCGGACAGCGTGACCACGTCCGCCCGACCCTCGCCGGCGTTCAGATGGTTCGCCAGTCCCACGACCTGCCGCTGCGCGCCGCCATACTCAAGATTGCTGATCAGCAGTACGACACGCCCGCGGAACGGCTCCCCGGGTGTCAACACACCCTCGACCGTCGACTCCGGCGCGTCAGGCGTGGCTTCGCATTCCCCATCGTCCGTCCCCTCCCGGTGTTGAACGACCGCGCCCATCGTCCGGCGTCCCCTTACGAATCCACCACACCCTTGAAATACTTGATCGTCTCCGCCAACCCTGCCCCCAAGTCCACCCGCGGCGCCCACTCCAACCATTCCGTCGCCCGACCGATGTTCGGACACCGTCGCTGTGGATCATCCTCCGGCAGCGGGAGACGCCGCGTCGTCATCGGACGACCCAAGAGCTCCCCCAGACACGACACCAGATCGCTGATCCGATATTCCCGCGGATTCCCGAGATTCACCGGTTCGTGCGCCATATCCCCCTCGTACGCCATCAGCCTAATCAACCCATCCACCAGATCGCTGACGAAGCAGAAACTCCGCGTCTGCTCCCCGTCCCCGTAGATCGTCAGCGGCTCCCCCCGCAGAGCGCTCACCACGAAATTCGACACTACGCGACCGTCACCCACCGCCATCCGCGGGCCGTACGTGTTAAATATACGAGCGATCCGCGTGTCCACACCGTTCTGGCGGTGGTAGTCCATCATCAAAGTCTCAGCCACACGTTTGCCCTCGTCGTAGCAACCGCGTAGCCCGATCGGATTGACGTTTCCCCAGTAGGTTTCGGTCTGCGGGTGCTCGTGCGGATCGCCGTACACTTCGCTGGTCGACGCCTGCAATACCCGCGCCCTCACCCGCTTGGCCAATCCCAGGATGTTCAACGCCCCCATCACCGACGTCTTCACCGTCTTCACCGGGTTCACTTGGTACTGAACCGGCGACGCCGGACACGCCAAATTGAAAATCCAGTCCGCCTCCAGCATGATCGGCTGAACAACGTCATGCCGAACAAACTCGAACGTAGGAGCCCCCAGAAGATGGCGGATGTTACGCTTCGACCCCGTGAACAGATTGTCCAGCGCGATGACTTCGTGTCCGTCGGCCACCAGCCGATCGCACAGGTGGCTCCCCAAGAAGCCCGCGCCACCGGTTACGACGACACGCATGACTCAGCTCCCGCTCGCCAATCGGCGATCTCTTGTCGCGTATCGCTGGACACACCCTGCATGGGCATTCCGAGCGAACTGAGGGATCTCGCTGACAACCGAGCACGCCGTTCCACTCTGACCAGCAGGACTCTCGATACCCCTCGCCCCCATCAACAACCCTCCGGTTTCACGGGCGGCTTACCGATCGCATAGTACTCGAACCCGTGACGCCGCATCGTACCCGGCTCGTACAGATTCCGGCCGTCAAAGATGATCGCCTGATTCAACAACCCCTTGATCCGATCAAAATCCGGGCTGCGGAAGTCGTTCCACTCTGTACAGATGGCCAGCGCGTCGGCACCTTCCAACGTCTGGTAGTTCTCATCGCAGTACGTGACGCGATCTCCAAACACGCTCCCCAAGTGACACAGCGCCTCCGGATCATGCGCCTGAACCGACGCTCCCGCCTCCAACAGCGATTCGATCAGGGTCAGTGCGGGCGCCTCCCGGATATCGTCCGTGTTGGGCTTGAACGCAATCCCCCAAATCGCGAACGTCATCCCCGACAGCGAGGAACCGAACCGCGCCTGAACCTTGTTGAACATCACGTGCTTCTGCGCTTCGTTCGTCAGGTGCGTCGCCGTCAGCATCTGCGGGTTGATATTCAGCTTCTCCGCCGTGTGCTTGAGTGCTCGGACGTCCTTCGGGAAACAGCTCCCGCCGTAACCAGCCCCGGGGTACAAAAACTGAAATCCAATCCGGCTGTCCGTCCCCATCGCGCGCCGAACGTCGTCCACGTCAATCTCGCACGCATCGCACATATTGGCGATCTCGTTGATGAAGCTGATCCGCGACGCCAGAATTCCGTTGCACGCGTACTTCGCCATCTCCGCAGCCCGCCGGCGCATCATCAAAATCGGGCGGTGATTGCGAACGAACGGTACGTACAGCTCGCGGATAACCTCCGCCGCCTCCGCGTTCTCGTAACCGATCACCACACGCTCCGGACGTTGAAAATCCTGAACCGCAGCCCCTTCCTTCAGAAACTCCGGATTGCTCACCAGATGAGCCGCGTGCGACGAACGCTCACGGATCAACGCCTCGATCCGCTCGCCCGTGCCCACAGGAACCGTGCTCTTGATCGCCACCACCATGGGCCGACGCATCTCCGGGCCCATCGCCTTCGCGAACGCCTCGATCCCTGATAAATCCGCCGACCCGTCCGGCTGCGGTGCCGTCCCGATGCAGATGAACACCGCCCGACCGTGCACCATCGCTTCCTGAAGGTCCGTCGTGAACCGCAACCGGCCCACCTTCTGGTTGTGAATTACCAACTCCGCCAATCCCGGCTCGAAAATCGGGATCACGCCCCCGGTCAGGTCGTCAACCTTCGATTGATCGATATCGTAGCCAATGACGTCGTTGCCCGTGTCAGCCAAGCATGCGCCCGCCACCAAACCCACATATCCCGATCCCGCTACTGT
>JAJDDS010000356.1 GCA_029260195.1 Phycisphaerae bacterium | reverse complement strand
CAAGCGCCCCGCGGAGCGTTCCGTCGCCGCCAATGCAGAACAGCACCTGAATATTGAGGCGCTCCAGCGTGTCCATCATCTCTTCCGCGGGCTGCGGGCCACGCGATGACGAGAGAATGGTTCCGCCGTGCTGATGAATCTGCGACACGACCATCGGGTCGAGCATGAGCGGCTTGTGCCGGTACCGGGCTGACAGGCCTTCGAAACCATACCGAAACCCATAGATGATCTCGACGCCGTACTGGTGGTACAGTTGCAGCACGATCGCGCGAACGACGTCGTTCAGCCCCGGGCACAGACCGCCGCAACTGACGATGCCACAGCGCGTTTTTGTCGGATCGAAGTGGATGTTGTTTCGCGGGCCCGCCAGTTCGAACCCCGCCGATGAACTGGCACCCTTCACGGGGCTCGCGACGTCCGCCGACGTCGTCGTCGCCCGGTGCAGTGTCCGCTCCCCGTCCGATACGTATCGCCGCACCTTGTAGGGAGACGCCACCTTCCGAGGGCCGAGATCGCCAATGGAAAACTCGCGTAGCTCAGTCCGATCCGGGGAAGTCATGTGGCATCCTTACTCGCGTTTCCGTCGGACAATTCGTCCGCCCGTTCTCGGTCATGGTCTCCCGTCCACCCGCGCCGCCCTCGCACGCTTGCCGGGCTCCGCCGACGTCCGATAGTCCGTGGTCGCTCGCCGATTCAGAGAGCTCCGTCGTAGATCCCCGTCGCTGAATTCAGCACGACGGCGCCCGCCGGAATTCGTCCTTCCGCGCGCCGCCATCCGATAGGTCGTTCAGTGCGGTTTCGCCCCATGCGCTACATCGGAAGCAACCGGGAGGGACATAAGAAGCCCCATAGGTTCCGCGATAGCCCATCGAATCGGACCGACCGCCCCCCCCTGCCGCGCCCGTTCCCTCCGTCCCGCCCTGCGGGGAGCCAAGAAAAAACACGATCCCGACTTGCCAACCGCCAAACGCGTGGGTATAGTTGCATAGTGACGCATATGAGCAAGCAACGACAACAACCTGAGAAGACCACCCATACGTGCTGCGACGTCGGCGTGCTCATGGACCCCGCCTTCTTCAAGGCACTCTGCGACCCCAATCGAATCGCCCTTCTCGACCGGCTGGCCCAATGCCCCGAGCCATGCACCGTCACCGAGCTATGCTGCTGCTGCGACGTCGACTTCTCCGTCGTCTCGCGGCACCTCGCCCTCCTCCGCGACGCGGGAATCTGTCACGCCGTCAAACGCGGCAAGCAGGTCCACTATTCCGTCAACTACACCGACCTGGCAGCCAGACTCCGCGCCATGGCCGACGCCATAGACGCCTGCTGCCCCAGCGGCACCGGAGAATGCAACGATGTCCACACCAACAAGCCAGAATGACGCCGTCCGCGAGCAGGTCGCGAAGGACTACGCCCGCGCCGTCGCGCGTCCGACGCCCTCCTGCTGCAACAGTCAGCCCACGCCCAAGGGCGTCGCCGTCAAGCTCGCCGGGTACGATTCCGACCAGGTCAGCGAACTCCCCGCCGACGCCGTCGTCAACTCGTTTGGATGCGGGAATCCGCTGGCCTTTAGCGAAGTGTCAGAGGGTGACACTGTCCTCGACCTCGGATCGGGCGCGGGCATCGACCTTTTGATCGCAGCCGGAAAGGTCGGCCCCTCCGGGCGGGTTATCGGCGTCGACATGGCCGACGAGATGATCGCCCGGGCCCGCGCCAACATCGGCGACGCCGGCTTGTCCAACGTGGAGGTCCGCAAGGGCATCATCGAGGATCTCCCGATCGAGTCCGAGACGGTCGACTGGGTCATCTCCAATTGCGTTATCAACCTCTCCCCCGACAAGCCGGGTGTCTTTCGCGAGATCGCGCGCGTCCTCAAACCCGACGGGCGAATGCTGGTGTCGGACATCGTCGTCGAGGAGATGCCGGACGAGTTGCGAGCCGACAACGACCTATATTCCTCGTGCGTCGCCGGTGCGATCGGCGAATCCGAGTACCTCGAGGGTCTCCGCTCCGCCGGCATGGTGGATGTCGAAGTTTGCGGGCGTCTGGTCTACGACGACGCCCAACTCCGCGGTTTTATCGCCTCGGAACTGTCCGATCCCGCGGGGGACTCGACATGCGCCGGCGCAAACGTTTCGGGGACGCGCAGCCTGTCCGCGGACGCCCTCACCCGCTCCCTTTCCGGCAAGGTCTCCAGCATCGCCGTCCACGCCGTCAAGCGGCGCGCGTGAACGGAACCGCCACCGCGCGCGGACCCCATACCACGTTGCCGGCGTCAGTGGTCCTAATCGGCCGGCGCGTTGGGAAATGACGCAGCGGGCGGGGGATTTGGCGCAGGAATCAACCGGCGCGCGAGACGGGCGATCGCGTGTCGCCCGCATAGAGTCCGCGCGAGCACTAAACGAGCGGCTACCCGATTGACATCGATCCGGTCTCTTTGTTACAGTTGGTTTAGTTCACTTAACTAATCCGAGACCACACGCGATGCCGCACGTACTCAGCCTTCCCCGCCGACACCCTGCAGTCCGATCGCCGCGCCGCGGCGGTCGGTTCTGCCGTCCCGCGCAGCCACCTCGCGGCGGTGACGCGGGATCTTGTTGGCGGCTGCGTCGCGTGATCGCGACGGTCACCGCCGTGGGGATAGCGTCCGTCGTCCAGTCGGCCGACCGCTGCGCAGCCGAACCGCCGGCGGATCGGCCGGTCGTGTTCGTTCAAATGCCGCGACCAGCCCACGGCTTTGCCACGGCGGAGATCGCCAACACGCTTCTCGCGGATCGCTATCGCCCGGGCGCGCGAATCGCCCGCGTCGAAGACGTCGAGCGGGCGGCGGACCCGCGAATCGTGTCGCGTGGATTCACGTGCGCGACCGATCCGGCGTTCAGCCCCGACGGCCACCGACTCCTGTTCTGCGGCAAGCGGGACAAGGACGCACACCTCGGAATCTGGGAATCGCCGGACGACGCTGCCGCCCCCGAACCGCTGGCGAAAGCGCGCTTCGACCGCATTCAGCCAGCCTACCTTGCCGATGGGCGTATCGTATTCGCCTCGACTGCGTCAAGAGAATTCGAGGAACACGGCAGCCGATTCGCCCTTTCGCTGCATGCGCTCGATCCAATGGGCGGCAGCGAATCAAGGTTGACGTTTAACCCCAGCAGTGACTTCGCCCCGCACGTTCTCCCCGACGGACGCATCCTGTACGCGTCGTGGCAGCGCGTCGGCAACCATCACTGGCCGACGGGCACGGTCGCGTTGCTGCTCATCAACTCGGACGGGACCGGCGTCTTCCCATTTACCGGCAATCACCGCGGTCCATCGCTCAAGCGCGGCGCGACGTGGATCGGCGGCGATCGCATCGCGTTCATCCTGTCGGACGGCGACGAACCGTTCGGCGCGGGGACACTCGTGGCGGCGTCGATGAATGACGCCTTCGCACCGTACGAAACGCTGGTCGCCAGTGACGACTATCTCGTGGCCGACGTCGCAGCCATCGGTGACGGACGTCTTATGCTGGCCGCGCGGCCCGCGGATGGATCGCACGGCACCTTCGGACTCTACGTTTACAACGCTGGCACTCTCCGTCTCTGGTACGACGACCCCGACTACGACGAACTCGCCCCCGCAGTCGGTGGCGCGGCGATTCAGTCGGAACGCCGCATCAGCACCGTCGTCCCGGACACGCCGTTCGGATACCTCGCGGTCCTGAACTGCTACGAGACCAATCGAAGCGCCAGCGCCCTTCGCGACGGCACGATCAAGACCGTGCGCGTTATCGAGGGCCGACCGCTACGTCACAACGGCACCGCCAGTCCCACCTTCCTGTCGGTCCCTGGACGCGAGGACGAACCTCTCGTGCGTCCAAACTCCGCCACCGGTTACATCCCGTCGCGCATCCTGGGCGAGGTGCCCCCGGCCGAGGACGGCTCGATCTACCTGAAAGTTCCCGCTGATCGGCCATTGCGGATTCAGCTCATCGACCGCGCCGGGTTTGCGATCATGAACGAGCGCGCCTGGTTCTGGGTTCGCCCCAACGAGCGGCGCGTGTGCATCGGCTGCCACGAGAACCGCGAGCTCTCCCCGCACAACGCCGCGCCCCTGGCCGTCCGTCGCGCCCCGACCGATCTTACCGACCCCGACGGTTGGCGCACGGTGACGTTTCGCCATGACATTCAGCCAATCTTGTCCATGACCTGCGCGGTTTCCGGCTGCCACGTACCGCCGGCGCCGACGGCAGGCATGAACCTGACGGCGGACCGCCTGAACGGCGACAAGGACGCCGTGCTGGCGGATCGCTTCGGACCAGCGTACGCGAACCTGCTCGATCGCCAAGACGAGAAACCGTTCGAGGTGGGCGGGCGGCGTGTGCATCCGGGCGACGCGCGACACAGTCCGATGCTGTGGATGCTGTACGGCCGGGCGCTGGCCGCGCAGTACAAACCGGCGCCGTTCGAGCGGCCGATGATATCCGCCCACCCGGGGCCGATGCTGCCCGAAGCACAGCTCGAACTGATCCGCACCTGGGTCGACCTGGGCGCCCCGTACGATGACGAAACACCGCCGGGCGATTGGCCCTACGTGATTACACCGGCCTCTTTGGCGACCGGAATGCAAGGAACAAGCGGGGGGCAATGACGGTGGCGATTATGTCGTTCTGGCCAGTGCATCAAGCGGGAATCGGTGAGCGTTGTCATTCCGCGCGCAGCGAGGAATCTCGCTCCCCGCGCGGCAAGATGCTTCGCTGCGCTCAGCATGACAAACAGCGTCCCGCGCGCTGGTCGGTTCTCTTGTTGACCTGCGTCGCTAACGGCGCCTTGGGCGCCGACCCCGCTATCACGTTCACCGACATCACCCAATCCGCCGGTATCGACTTCGTTCAGACGATCGGCGATCACAAGATGACCAACATCGTCGAGTCTGCCGGCGTCGGATGTGCATTCGTCGACTACGACGGCGACGGCTGGCTGGATGTTTTTCTGGTCAATGGCTACTGGACGAAGGAACTGTCAGACCCCGAGCTCGATCCCACCGAGCGCGCCAAGCTCGCGGCTGCTACCGACCGCTTGTACCGCAATCGCGGCGATGGGCGATTCGAGGACGTCACCGCTCGGGCTGGGTTGAATCGCCCAGGATACGGAATGGGTGTAATCGCGGCGGACTACGACGCAGACGGCGACGTCGACCTGTACGTCACCAACTACGGTCCGAACTTTCTCTATCGCAACAACGGCGACGGGACGTTCACGAATGTGGCGACCCGCGCGGGGGTCGACGTTCCCGAGTTCAGCGTCGGGGCTGCCTTTTTCGATTACGACCGCGACGGGCGACTCGATCTCTACGTCGGCGGCTACGTCGACTACGATCCGAGTTACAAGCTGTACTACGCGCCCGACGGATTCCCCGGACCCACAGCGTACACCGGCCAGCGGGACCGACTCTTCCGGGCACGATCCGACGGGTCGTTCGTCGACGTCACGGTGGAAGCCGGGCTTCAGATCGAACCGAAGGGTCGGGCGATGGGCGTCGCGGCATTCGACTACGACGGGGACGGTCTTTCGGATGTGTTCGTATCGAACGACGCGATGCGGAATTTCCTGTTCCGCAACCGCGGCGACGGGCGGTTTGACAACGAAGCCCTGATGGTCGGCGTCGCGTTCGGCGAGAACGGCGAGGCGACGGCCGCCATGGGGGTCGAGGTGGCGGACTACGACAGCGACGGACGCCTCGACGCGTTCATTCCGGATATGACGTTCACCTGTCTGTACCGCAACGCCGGACAGGGCATCTTCGAGGACCAGGCTGCCCGCTCCGGGATCAGCGCCGTCATGGGCCAGTACGTCGGATGGGGCGGGGTGCTGGCTGACTTCGACCTCGACGGACGAACCGATCTCTACATCAGCAACGGCGACGTACACCACCTCGAGCCGCACGAGGACGTCGTCTTCCGCGGTGACGGGCGGGGTCGATTCGCCGACGTCTCGGAAACAGCAGGCGACTGGATGATGCAAAAGCGGGTCGGTCGCGGCGTTGCGGGCGGCGACATCGACAACGACGGCGACGTCGACCTCCTCGTGACCAACCTCGACGCAGCCCCCGCCCTTCTGCGAAACGACACCCCGCGCGCTGACCGCCATTGGCTGACGGTCAAGCTCGTCGGCCGACCGCCCAACCGCGATGCCATCGGCGCGATCGTCACGGTCAAATTCGGTGACCACTCGATCATTCGCCACCGCGCCACGGGTGGCGGATACCTGTCGCAACACGACGCGCGGCTGCACTTTGGTCTGGGCACGCACGTCCGCGCGGAGCGCGTGCGGGTGCAATGGCCGGACGGTTCCCAGCAGCGATTAGAAAACGTCGCGGCCGATCGCCTGATCACCATCACGCAACAGCGAGCGAAGGGGGGCGAATCACGGTGACGGCGCACGAGCATCTCCGCCGGGTCGCCCGCATCCCCGGTCTTGTCGCAGCCGCGGTCGTCTGCGCGCAGTGCGCAGCCGCCTTGGCTGACGATTCCCGTCAGTGCGGACCCCGATCCATGCTGGTCGAACCGGACACGGGCCAACTTCTGCTGGTCTGCGAGAACCGCGGGGATATATTGCGCGTCGATCCCAGGGACGGAACGGTCGTCGCACGCGGGACCACCGGCCAACAACCATTCGCCCTATGCGCCAATCCCGACCGAACCAGCTATTATGTCTCCTGTCGCCGTGGCCAGGAGATAAACGAGTTCGACGCGCGCGCGCTGCGGGTGACACGCCGATTCCCGCTCCTTGGCGATCCAACCGGACTGGCTGTATCGGCTGACGGAACTCGACTCTACGCATCCGTCCACTCGCTCGATCAGGTGGCGGTCTTGGACCTGTCAACCGGCAACGAAATCGCTCGCCTATCCGCCGGCAACGGTCCCGAATCGGTGCGACTGTGGCCGGGGAGCGGTCGCGTTTACGTTACGAACCTGCTCTCCAACCCAGTTCCTCCACAGCAAGCCTGCCGCAACGAGGTCACGGTGATCAACGACGCCACCGGGCGCGTTGTCGAGCGGGTGACTCTCGACAACGCAAACGTCGGACGCGGGATCGATTTCGCAACTGACTTCGCGGTGGCCGCCATCAGCCGACCGAAAAACCTCGTCCCCATGGTTCAGGTGGCGCGCGGATGGGTCGTGACCAACGGATTCGCGATACTGTCGCCCGATCGCGATCGCCCGCCCGTCCAACTATTGATCGACCTGCCCAATCAGTTCTTCTCCGATCCCTACGACGTGGCTGTCACACCCTCGGGCGACAGATTCTACATCAGTTGCGCCGGCGCTGACATGGTCGTCTCGATCGACGTGTCCGGCGTGCGCGCAGTCCTGGACGACATCGACGCCGGCTTGATTCCGCGGCCGGGCGACCATCTCGGTTTGTCTCGCCGTTATGTCAGCGCGCGTATCCCGACCGGCACCAATCCCCACGCACTCGCGCTAACGCCGGACGGCTCGACACTGTACGTCGCCAACCGACTCGACGACTCCGTCACAGTCATCGACACGGCGGCGGACCGTGTGACGCGCACTCTGACGATCGGTGACCCGGGTCCGCCGGACCGACTGATGCGCGGCGAACGCTTCTTTCACAGTGCGGCGCGCACATTCCAGGGACAGTTCTCGTGCGCCAGTTGTCATCCAGACAACGGATTCGATGGACTGCAATACGACCTCGAACCCGACGGGCTTGGCCGCAACATTCTCGACAATCGCAACATGAGGGACGTCTCGGGCACAGGTCCGTTCAAATGGGTCGGATCCAATCCGGACATCGGCACACAATGCGGAACGCGGACGGCCAAGTGGATCATGCGCACCGGCTGGCTGAACTCCGTGCAGGTGGTTGACCTTACCACTTATATTCAGTCCATCCCGCCAGTCGTCAATCCGTATCGCGCGCCCGACGGCGGACTGACACCCGCCCAGAAGCGCGGCAAGGTACTTTTCGACCGCACAACAACCAACGAAGGCCGACCTCTGGCCGACGGCGAGCGCTGCGACTTCTGCCATTCCGGCCCTAAGTACACCGACGCGAAAACATCCGACATCGGCACAGCATCCCCGACCGACTCCGCAACCGAATTCGACAGCGCACATCTGAACAACATATTCGAGTCGGCGCCGTTCCTGCACGACGGGCGGTCAGCCACACTCGAACAGTTGTGGACCGACCACAACCCGGAAGACAAGCACGGGTTTTCGCGTGACTGGACCAAGCAGCAACTGAACGACCTGGTGGAATACCTTAAATGTCTCTGATGCGACGACATATCGGAACCGTCACACTACGAGGAAAGGGAAACAACGCCCATTGTCATTCCGAGCGACGGGAGGAATCTCGCTCTCTACTGGGCAAGATGCTTCGCGTCGCTCAGCATGACATTCAGCGTCTCCGGTTTGCGCTCGTATGTTCCGCGATGTGCGCCGTGACGGCGTTAGCCGCCTCGATCCACGCTGCCCCTCCCTACTACGACCACTGGGAGACGTTTGACAACACCGACGGCCTCCCCAGCAACAAGACGCTTTGTGTCCTCGCCACTGCCGACGACGTCTGGGCAGGCACCGATCAGGGACTCACCCGCTTCACCGACGGTCAGTGGCGTACGTACACTCCTGACGACGGACTGGCCCACCGCGCGGTTCTCGCCATTGCCGAGGATTCGCGCACCGGTGACATCTGGATCGCCACGATGGGCGGCCTGAGCCGGTACTCCGCGGGTCGATTCGACACGTTCACCCAGCGCACCAGCGGACTGGCCAACGATGTAGTCTACGGCGTCACGGTCTGGCGCGGGCAGGTCTGGGCGGCCACCGCGGCGGGCGCCAGCCGCTACGACGTCGCCCGCGACCGCTGGACCATCTTTGACGAAACGAACACCCCCATGCACGAGATCTGGTGCTACTCCGTAATCGGCTGTGAGAACAACATCTACATGGCGGTCTGGGGCGGCGGGCTGCTCGAATACAACACCGGGCGAGACCGCTGGAAGGACTACCGCGACCCGGACGGCGAGATGGAGATCGACCTATTCCGCAACGACGGACTCATCCACGACGTCGTCGCCAGCGTTGACTGCGACGCCAAGCGTCGCGTCTGGATCGCCACCTACTTCGGACTCAGTTCGTACGACGGCCGCCGCTGGCGGAACTTCTCCGAAACCGACAGCCCCCTGGTCAGCAACTTCGTCAACTACGTCGCGACGCGCGAAGACTTGTGCTGGATCGCCACGGACAACGGCCTAAATGCATCCAATCGCGACGATTGGTGGGCTTATCGCCGCGACGACGCCACGGGCAAGGGTGTCATCAGTTGGCACCCAGAGGACGGACCCGTCGAGCGGTTCACCACGGACACCATCTTCCCGCACAATTACATTCTCGGCGTCTCCTTTCAGGGTGACGACCTCTGGTTGGCCACGGAGAAAGGCCTCGCCCGCGCGAAGATGACGCGGGATTCGCAGGTCCACGCGACCGATACGCGCCGCCATCGCGGCCGACACAACGATACCACTGACAGAACCACAAAAGGAGCAACCAACCCATGATCGTCGGCCAGGAAAACCGCATTGAAAAAAGACCGATCGAAAACAAAACCGTGCTCAACGAGGCTTACGACTATCCGACGAAGGTGTCCTTCACGCGTGGTATGCGCGTCGAGCTCGATAGCGCCGTCATGCTGTTCATTTCCGGAACGTCCAGCGTGGACGAGAATGGCCTGTCCATTCACATCGGCGACATCAAAGCCCAGACCCGTCGCACGTTCACCAACATCAAGGCTCTGTTGGAGAGCGAAGGCGCCGACTGGCACGACATCGTTCGGACGACATGCTATCTGGCGGACTTCCGCAATTACGACGACTTCAACGAGGTCCGCAACGACTTCTACGTTGAGGAGGGGCTCGACCCGCTGCCAGCCAGTACCTGCATCGAAGCCCGCATCTGCCGTCCGGACCTGATGGTCGAGATCGAAGCCATCGCCATGATTCCCAAGGACCGCGCCAGATGATCCAGCCCGCACGTCGACGAGCAACGCACATCCGAACGCGAGGGATCGCGCCGATGTTGGCTGCGCTCGCGTTGATCGGCGGCGGCGCATCGCTGCGCGCTCAAACGCCCGAGCGAAACTACGGCAAAACCCCGGACTCGGTGATCCCGTTTCGCGACTTCCGCGAGCCGTACGCGCGGTTCTTCCAGGAGGTGACAGAATTCCGTGGCGTCGGGCGCGGGTACGCCGACGCGGACTTGACGACCGCGCCGACGGTGAGAATCGGGTTCTTCGGACCGACCGGGTCCGCCCCCGACGCCGACCTCGGAGCGCGCATGCTCGCCGGCGTGCGACTGGCGGTTGAACAGGCCAACGCTACGGGCGGGTACAGGGGCGTTCCATTTGAACTCGTCGAGCGAGAGGACACCGGCCTGTGGGGCGCATCGTCCAACGAGATGGTGGCATTCCGATATGATGACGACGTGCTGGCGGTCATAGGGTCCCTCGACGGCGCCAACACCCACATCGCCCTCCGCGTCGCGCTCAAGACGCAGATGCCGATGGTCAACACTGCCACAACCGACCCCACGCTCACCGAGACAAACATTCCTTGGTTGCTGCGATGCATGGCTGACGACCGGCAGCAGGGCTACGCCCTCGCCCACCACATTTTCGCCAAGTGCGGAATCGAGAAGGTGGTGGCATTTCGGTCCAACGACCGCTTCGGACGCATGGGCATCGGCGAGTTTCGCGACGCGGCTCGCCGCCTGAAACACCCCCTTCTGGTCGAACTGCGCTGGGACCCCGGTGCGACCGATTTCACCGCGCAACTCAACCGCATCGCAGCCGTCAAACCCGACGCCATTGTTCTGTGGGGCACCGCGGCTGACACCGCGAGCGTCGTCCGCGAGATTCGCCGGCGCAAAATGCCAGTGCGCATCTTTGGCTGTGACCGCGTGGCGAGCGCCGACTTTCTCACGGCGGCAGGTCCGTCAGCCGACGGTGTCGTTGCCGTAGCCACGTTCGACCCCACGCGGAACGATCCCAAACTCGCTGCCTTCGCCGAACACCTCGCGCTCGATGCGTTCGCCGCCCACGCTTACGACGGCGCCAACATTGTCATCAACGCCATTTGCACGGCTGGACGGAATCGCATCCGCATCCGCGACGCTCTGACAGCCACGACGCACCACGACGGCGTCACTGGCCCGATCGATTTCGACACCACGCTGAACGACATCGGCCCGGTCTACATTGCCACCGTTCAAGACGGCGCGTTCGTCTATGAGAAGTCGGATTTCGCCGACTCCGGTAGATCCGCGAGCGTGCGAACGCCCTCTCCGAACCCTGCAAACAAGCGAGACGCGCAGCGATGGGTCGAGTCGACCGCTCGGCGACCCTACCGATCGATGACGCAATCACCGCCCGTCGTCCGTTCCCCAACGGACGCCCCTGTCGTGAACAACGACGTCATCAAGATCGGTTGCTTCCTCGCCCTCGATGCGGAGGGGCGCGACATCGCGCACAGCGTACGAAACGCTCTTGGCGCACCCCTCGCCCCCGGCTCCGCCGGGGGACACTCTCCAACACCGCGCATCGAACTAATCGTCCGCGACGCACGCAGCCCGTGGGGTGCCGACACATCGTCGCTCGTCGATTTGGTGTTCAAAGACAACGTCCAAGCGATCATCTGTTCAACCGACCGCCGCACGACGCACTTGGCGGAGATGCTTGCCGCCAAGATGCACTTCCCGGTCATCACGCTCTGTCCCGGCGACTCGACGATCACGAGCATCCCACTTCCGTGGGTGTTCAACCTTGCCACGGCGTCCTCGGCGTCCCCCCCCACCGACCTGGCGTATGACGCCGGTGCAATCATCGCCCGCGCGGTCCGCAGCGGCGCGGTCACCGCCGCCGCGATACGGGATCGCCTGGCGCACCGATCCCCCTATCCCGGGTCCAGCGGAACGATCGACTTCGACGCACTTGGCAACCGGATTCCCGACGACCTGCCGGATTCGCGACCCGGCGATTCGCCGATACAGCGAGACTTGAATGCGGGTGGAGGCGGAGGTGCAAGCCCAGTCGCCGCCCTGGCTCCGGACGAAACGGGCTTGCAACGGCCAAGCGCCGTCGCTATAGTGATTAAGTAAGTTGCCTAATCGCGGCCGGTTCGGCGCGACCGCCGCCCCACCGGAGGTACGGGGTCGGCAGGCAGTATGGAGGGGATCGCATCGTGAACGACGTCCAACACGCTCCACATCGACCAGCCGCACCCTACGCGCCGTCCCGCGCGTCTGGGCTCGGAGTGCCTGAGTGTGACACTTTCGAACGTCCCGCGACGCCGCGATCCGGAGGAAACCAGCCATGATCGTGGTCATGAAGACTGACTGTAGCGCACAGGACGTCCACGACGTCGAGCACCTGCTTGCCGGCATGCGTCTTGACCATTCCGTCATCGACCGCCCCGCGCGCACCGTCATCGAAATCCCCGGCGCGAACGGGTCCACCGACCGCGAGGCCATCTGCCAAGTGCCGATGGTCGACCGCATTCTTGACGCGGCTGGCCCCTGCCTCGCCGCCGATCGAAAACCCGACGATCGGACGTTCGAAGTGCCGTTGGGCACGCGCGCGACCCTTGGCGGTCAACGCGTCGGCGTTATCGCCGGCCCGTGCAGTGTCGAAAGCAAGACCCAACTGATCGAAATCGCACACGCCATGAAGGAGGCCGGCGCCGTCGCACTCCGCGGCGGAGCCTTCAAGCC
>JAJDDS010000355.1 GCA_029260195.1 Phycisphaerae bacterium | reverse complement strand
GTCAACGACGCATCCGACCGCAAGCACCCCATCAGAATCGAGATCGACCTCAAACGCGACGCCAACGAGGACGTCGTTATCAATCAGTTGTACCGCCACACGCCGCTGCAGCAGAACTACTCGATCATCAACACCGCGCTGGTCCGCGGTCGCCCCCAGACGCTACCGCTCAAGGCTATGCTCGAAATCCACGTCGATCATCGAAGAGAGGTCATCCGGCGCCGGACGGAGTTCCTGCTGCAGCGAGCCCGTCGAAAAGCACACATCCTTGAGGCGCTCATCCTCGCCATCGGCGACATCGACGCGATCATCGAACTGATCAAGTCGTCTCAGTCGCCCGACGACGCCAAGACGCGCCTGATGGAACGCGAGCTGCGCCTGCGCGAGTCCGACGCACTGCGACAACTGTTGCCGGACAAGTTCGTCGACCGGTATACGAAAGCGTCGCACCGCCTGACCGCCGTCCAAGCCGGGGCGATTCTGTCGATGCAGCTACAACGGCTGACCGGACTGGAAATCGAAAAGCTCGCGCGGGAATACGCCAAGCTCGTCGAGGAGATCGATGGGTACGAGTTGATCCTGTCGGACGAACGGCGCATCCTCGACATCATCCGCGAGGACGTCATCGAGATGAAGGCCAAATACGGCGACCCTCGGCGAACCCAGATCACCGAAGCCGTCGGCGAGTTCAGAATCGAAGAGTTGATCCCCGACGAACAGGTCGTCGTCACCGTATCCCACGAGGGGTATATCAAACGCACGGACATCGATAACTACCGCAAGCAGGGACGCGGCGGCAGAGGCGTTCGCGGAGGCGAAACGCGCGAAGGCGACTTCCTCGAGCACCTTTTCGTCGTGAATACGCACGACTATCTCCTCGTGTTCACCGACCGAGGTCGCGTCTACTGGCGACGTGTGTTCGATCTGCCGGCCATGTCCCGCACCTCGCGCGGACGAAGCCTCACGAACCTCGTCCACATGGTACCCAATGAGTCCGCCCGCGCGATTCTCCCCGTTAGGCAATTCGAGGAGTCATTTGTCTTCTTCGCAACGTCTAACGGGACCGTCAAAAAGACGCCCATCGCGGCGTTCAGCCGACCCCGCTCGAATGGGATCATCGCGATCAACCTTGACCCCGACAACACGCTCATCGATGTGGGAATCACCGACGGCGAGAGTGAGATCGTTATGGGCTCGCGATTCGGGATGGCCATTCGTTTCGCCGAGACCGATGTCCGCGCAATGGGGCGATCCGCGCGCGGGGTCCGTGGAATGACACTCTCACGCGACGATCGCGTGGTGGATATGGTGTCCATGCACGCCGGAGAAACCGTCCTGACGATCTGCGAAAACGGGTACGGAAAACGTACCGCGATCGACGAATACCGCCTGACTCGGCGCGGCGGAAAGGGCGTTATCAACATCAAAACCACCGATCGCAATGGCGAGGTCGTGGCTGTACGCTCCGTACGCGACGATGACGAACTGATGATTATTACCCAGGGCGGAATCATGCTTCGAACGGACTTATCCGCCGTCCGGGCCATTGGCCGTGCCACCCAGGGCGTCCGCATGATCCGCGTCGACTCCGGAGACAAGGTCGTCGCCGTCGCAAAGGTCGCACACGATGAGTCGGAACCCCCGGGCGATAACGCTGACGCCTCACCCACTCCGGACGCTGAGTGACCGGGATCGCGACCGCCGGATTTTGGCGTTGCATCCCGACCACTTCCGCCGACAATTGAAACCGGGGGAACGGCAATCGGTACAAGGGGGCGCCGCCCAACGCGGCCGAGGACCATTCATGATGATGCGAAAGACCATCACCGGCTGGATGATTATCACAACCGCCTTGTTTGGAGGCTTGCCCCGGGCATCGGCTCAGTTCGTCGATCAGGGCAATAGCCCCGCCGAAAACGTCACCACGCGCGGCGCCCGCGCCCCCGGAGCGCTTGTCCGCGCCGGAATCGCCCTCCATACAAGCGGCCCCGAAATCAGCAATCAGGCCGAGCCCGATCTCAACCTCCGACAAAACATTCTCATCGATCTGATTCAGAACCTCTTCGCGACTCTCAGCGGGCTGGTGTTCTTCCTGCCAACGCTGTTTCAGCCGGGCGCCGACCCACCCGCGGTCGGTGGCGGCGGTGGAGGCGGGAGTGGGATCGGTCTCGACGACATCGTCATGACCGAAGTCGCCCACGACGGAAACGTCGTATTCGTCGAATTGCTCAACCGTGGCCCCATCGAACAGCGCATCGAGGGGTGGCGATTCCACGACGGCATCAACCTCAGCCCGGCTCTTCCCGTCATTGAACTCGACCGCAACGCGACAATCGTCGTCCAGTTGGGCAGCGAGACGCAGAGTCCCGTGGCGGATATTCTCCTGGGTTTCCGCGTGCAGTCGGTCGTCAGCGGCGAACTCGCACTCTACAACTTCTCCTCCGTGACCGGAGACACCTTTCCCATCGACGACTCCGGTTTTCTGATCGATTACGTTCAGTGGGACGACGACAACGAGGAACGTGACCCACCCCTTGAATCCGTCGCGGTCCAAGCCAGCCTCTGGGGCGAGATTGATTTTATTCAGTCGACGCTGTCAACCACCAGCTTCCGCCTCGAAGCCGATGCGGAAAGTCGCAACACCAGCTCGGCACGCGATTTCCTCGTCGTACCGTTCGCCGAGAATTCGCTCGGACTGCCCGAGAGCCAGTTCACGTTTGAAGCCGTTGACGAGTTGTTCGACGATTTCTCCGCGGATCCCGGAAGATTCGAAGATCGGTGAGAACCAAAACCGCTTGGCTCGTTCCGTTCACCCTGCCGCAGACGCTGGAGTCGTGGCGACTGGTCCAAGACGTCAGCGCCGGGATTTTAGTTCATTCTGTCGCCATTCGTCAGTCCACTGCGGGGACGGTCTCGGGGTCGTCGGTGGTCTCGCCCAGGACGTGGTGGTCGAACCACTTGATGTCCCATTGCATTTTGGCTTTGCGGTGCTTGTATGTCGTCAAACCGTGTCCCTCGCCGGGGTAGACGATCAACTCCGTGGGGACCTTGACGTAGTGGTGCAACGCTCGGTACAGGCCTCGACTGTGACCGGGGGGGCAGCGGGGATCGTTCTCGCCGACGTGGATGAGTGTCGGAGTGATGATTTTGTCGGCATGGTAGAGCGCGGACCCTTTTTGCATCTGCTCGGTCTTGTCCCAAGGGAAGCCCTGGTTGAAGTTAATGACATGTCCCGGCGTGTCCTCGGTGAGCCATTGGAGGACAGTGTCGAATACGCCGGCGCCGCTGCTGGCGGCTTTGAAGCGTGTGGTGTGGGCGATGAGACAGTTGGTGAGATACCCACCGTTGCTCCAGCCCATGACCGCCATCTTGTCGGGGTCGGCGATTCCCTGCTCGATCATCCAATCGGCGCCGGCCATGATATCCGCGACGTCGCGATCGTTCTTGTGGCCGACGAGTTCGGTGAGGAATTTGTCGCCGAATCCCGTGGAGCCGCGATAGTTGGGACTGAGCAGTGCCCAGCCGCGTGCAGGAAACATGACGCGGCCATAGATCCAGAAGCGCATTTCGAGCATTGAGGCTGCTGTCGGTCCGCCGTGGAGTTCGATGATGGTGGGGAGTGGCGTTCCGGGTTCATAGTTTGGGGGCAGTTCGAGGATACCCTCGACGTCCGTTCCGTCCTTGCTTTTCCACTTGACCGTCTGGATGGTGGGGAGCTTCCAAGTGTCGACTTGCGGATTGACTTTTGTGATTCGTGTCAAGGGGTGCGGGATGGCCGCCAGGGTGACGGGCAGTGTGAAAACGTCGGGCGGATGGGTCAGTGTGGGCATGACCACGGCGAGCGCGTCGCCTTTCACGTTGAAAGAGAACGTCTTGACGGCAACGTCGCCGCCGGTAAGTGCGTCGCTCGGTCCGTGGCGACCCGCGCGAACGTTGCGGATGCGATAGACTCGGGACCGCGCGTGATCCTCTGCCACGAAGCAGAAGTCCCGCCTGCCGGAAACCCATTCCATGTGTCCGGTGATGTAGACTTCGTCGCCGTCCGCCTGCGTCTCGGTGCCGGGCCTGATGAGCTTCATGGTGCCGAGGTGCCTCTCGGGGCTGAACTCCGCGATGAACACCTCACCGGGGTAGCCGTCGAAATCGCACCTGAAACTGAGCATTCTTCCGTCGTCCGACCACGCGAGCCCGAGCAGCCAACCGTAGGGTGAGGGTGCGTCGGCGCGCCATTGTTTGTCGGGAAGGGTGCGGACCTTGTCCGTGGTCGTATCGTGAATGTCGACGCGCGACCATCCTTCGTTCGTGATGAGTTCGCCGGTGGGGGTGGTCAGCATGGCGATGCGCCGCTGGTCGCGCGAGACGGCAAACTCGCTGATGACACGTTTCTCGTCGATGAGCTTCTTCTTGCGCCAGGTGCGCAGGTCGAGCCTCCAAATCTGCGTGTATTCCTCGACGCCGTGACCGTAGTCGAGGGTGTCGAATTCTTCCCGGAGGTCCTTCCACGGATCGTCGTCGACGACTTCCTTGGAGATGGTGTAGTAGAGGGAATGGGCGTCGCTCGCGAGTTGGTAGGCGCCGATGCCGTCATCGATGCGGGTGACGGCTTGGAGATCGGCGCCGTCGGGCTTGATGCGCCAGACCTGTTTCTTTCCGTTGTGGGGTGGTTTGTCTTCGCCGGCGCGAGTGCGGGCGCTGGCGAAGTAGATCCACTGGTCGTCCGGGCTCCATTGGACGGACCCGTCGCCGGCGGCGTCGAAGGTGAGGCGCGTGGTTTCGTGCGTATCGGTGGTGACGACCCAGATGTCGCTGTTGCGTTTGTCGGCGGGGGGATCCCATCGCGTTTCGGTGTAGGCGACGTAGCGTCCGGTCGGGGACATGGCGCAGCCGGTGACCGCGCCGATGGAGAAGTAGTCCTCGGCGACGATGTCGTGATCGCGAGCGGGTTCGTCGGCGACGATGTCGCGATCGCGCGCGGGTCCGTCGGCGACGGCGACGATGGGGAGGACGATGCAGATCAGCGACGACGCACGTGTGATAATTGCTTTCATGCCGGTGTTACTCTCTTCGTTCTGCTGGGTTGACGGCGAACACAACGAGCTTGAGGTGTATTGTGGAGGATTTCCGTGATTGGCTCAACGGGTCGGAGTGGAGAAGGCGCGTTGAATCGCGAGAGCCCGTATCACGCCACGCCCTGTGGGTCCCGGGCGCGGGATTCCCGGATGAGGGCGCGGGTGACAGCCCCGCTCAACAGGCCGAAGAAGATGTGGCCGGCGCTGAAGAATGGGACCGCAGCCAGCAATTCGGGGTTGTCCAGCAGCAGCAGGACGAGCAGCATGCCGGTGAAGCGTGCGAAACCGGCGCACGCACCCAGCAGCGCGCAGCCGATGAACGTGGGTCCTTTCCGCCCGACGAGCGGCCAGGCCAGATCGATCAGGACCGCGGGCAGAATGTGGGCGGGAAGGATGAACAGTCCGTTACGTCCGAGCCCGAGCAGAACGGATAGCACGCCGGTGGATGTTCCGACGACGGAGGCGCCGAAGCGTCGACGTGTTCGGTCGGCGGCCAGACACAGCAAGGGGATGACGACGACGTTTTGGTATCCAGGCGACAGTCCAGTCCCGGGGGCAAGGCGCAACATCCTAAGCGTCATCAGGACCGTGGTGACACGGATCATCAAACGCGCATCGCGATCGGTGTTGTCGGAGGGATCGATGATGGCATCACCGGCGATCTCGCCTTCGAGTCGGTCGACGATCCAGCCGACGTCGCCGCGCCAGAGGGCTGCGATACTCGGGCGACGACGCGTGTCGGTTGTTCCGTCGCCGGGGTCGTCGCGTCGGCGTCTCGGCCGGTCGGATTCGAGTCGCGTGAAAGAGGCGTCGATCACCTCGACGGCGGATTTGGGCACGAAGAAACCTCGCAATCCGTCGAGGAATTCGCGCTTGGCGTCGCCCGCGCGGACGACGGCGGAGGCGAGGACCATGGTGAATATCTGCGTCATCTGAAAGAGCGCGGCGGCGAATCCGATGGACCAGAGTGGGCGGCCGGTGGCGGTGACGATTGGAACCGCCAACCCGTCGGTGGCGCGTTCCAGATGCTCGACGCACCAGGTGACGAAGAAGTGCGATCGCGGCGGGAAGAGGGTCTGAATGACGATCAGGAAGAGGAAGAAGAACCGCAGGCGCCAGAACATGCGGAAGGAGTGGCGCACGCGGACTTCCAGGAGCGGAGCGGCGAGCAGGTGCAGCACGAGCACCAATGGCGCGAATCGCGGGTCGCGCACCAGGAAAACGCCGAGGGAGACGGCGATCAGATAGACGATCCTCAATCGTGCCACGGTGTGTCACTCATGGCGCTGCTTCCTGTTCGATCGGGTGACATGCCCATGCCTTTATCAGAAGGTGGACCGGCGCGCCGGTTTCGAGTTGCAGGGTCCTGAGCGAACCGGCGGTGATGCGGGCG
>JAJDDS010000354.1 GCA_029260195.1 Phycisphaerae bacterium | reverse complement strand
CATCACCGGCGATCGCGGCAGCCATTGCAGCGGCAGCTTCGTCGAACGGCCTACCCGCTGAGTCGAGCTGCACCTCGCCATCCGTAGCGGGCGCTGCCTCGGAGGGCGCCTCCCCGGCGCCGCTCAGCAAAGCGTCGATTTTGTCCTGCGCCGAACCACCACCCGGTGGGTTCGGCGACGGTGGCGGACTAGCCGAAACGGGCTCGCCTTCGGTCGCCCCCGGGGGGGGGGCGCCGCCGAGCGCCGCGTCGATGTCCGCTTGGCTGAACAGGTCGTCGCTACCGAGCGAGAAGGCGTCAGGCTCGGCCGCCGGCGGACCGCCGGACGCAGCCTGCATCAGGGCGTCGACATCGCCTTGATCGATCCGCCCCGCGTCCGCAGCCGATACGTCCGGCTCGGGCGGTGTTTCCGCGCCTAATTCGGCGGCGTCGGGCTCCGAAGGCGCGGGTGGCGTCTGATCCCCGGCCGGATCGCCCGCACCGCTGAGCAACGCGTCGATTTCGTCCTGGGGACTCTCCCCCCCCGCTCCCTCGGGCGGTCCGGCGGATTCGGGAACCTGCCTGCCTTCGGTCGGTTGCCCTCCCGTTTCTGCCTGCCCGCCTTCTTCCGGCTGGCCGCCTTCTTCGGGTTTGGCGTCTTCAGGAGTCGGTTTCTTGGGGTCGTCAGCCATACGATTCCTCGGTCAGGTGCGTCTGTATCGACCCGACGCCCCGGAAAAAACCACTCAAAGGTTGGTTCGGGACTGGAGTAGTTTCGATACGAGCAATTCCTCAATCAACTCCTTGCCGATCAGGTTGTTCAGTTCCTGCTTGATCTGCCGCTTCACCATCTCCAGCGAGGGGTCGTTGAGATGCTGGGGATCGGCTGAGCGAATCACCAATTGCACACGATCGCTGATCGAGGCTGCCCGAGCCTCGACGAAGGCTGCGACGCTCTCAGCATCCTCAGCGGCGACCATCGCCGAGAGCTTCATACTGTAAACGTGTAGCTTACCCTCCTTGCGGTTGAACGCGTCGACCTCGCACAACTCGACTTCCGTTTGCCCGCCGAGATTGAGCGGATCCTCCATCTCAGCGTCGTCCTCGGACGCGAGCGTCGACTCCGGAGGGCCCGCGAAGAACTTCATCATTGCGAAGATCCCCACGCCCTCACCAAGCATCAGCGCCCCGACGATAATGAGTGGTTTCAACTTCCCCCGACGACCGCCCGAGGGCTTGTCTTCGGAAAGTTCATTGGCTCCGTCGTCAGCCGCCATCCTTCAACTCCCGTTCTTCAGATTGAATCGGTTTTCCGTGATAGTCCTCGACGACCGCCTCGGTCACGATGATCTCGGCGCGTCGGTTTTGCGCAAGCCGCTCCGGCGTGTAAGCCTGGGCAACGAGCGGTTCCGTGTTTCCGGCTCCGACGATGCGAATGCGCTCAGCCCGGACACCGTGCCGGCGAAGCGTGGCGGCGACCGCCTTCGCCCGGGCGATCGAAAGATCCATCGCATCAGCGTACGGTAGGTCCTCGGGCAAGCGCTCAAGCGTCGCATGACCGCGTACCTTGACCACCGTGTTGTGCCCAACGATCTTCCCCGCGATTCCGGCGATGAGGGCCTCGCCCCTCGGCTTGATCACAGCCTCGAAGCGGTCGAAACTCACCCGTCCCCCGATCTCCAGGAGGATCCCCTCGCGGACATCGGTGACCCGGTACACCCGCCCCTCGATACCCTCCTCATCGGAGTCGCCTTCACGCAGGATGTGGTCCGGGAGAACGACGCGGTTGAGTTGCTCGACCAAGCTGTTCTTGCTCGTACTCGTGATCGGCACGACACCGATCGTGCCCGCATACCCGAACGCCGCCCGGATCGAGTCCATCACCTCTTGAAAACGCTGATCCTGCTTCATCTCACTCATCGACACCAGGATGACGAAGAAGCAAAGCAGCAGCGTCATCATGTCGCCGTAGGTGACCATCCAATCAGGGGCCCCCGCGGGGGGTGGTTTCTTCTTCCGACCCATCTCACCGCCTCCCTAGGCAGCCTCCTGTTCCTCGCCGCTGCCCCGCAATCGGTGCGGCAGGAACGTCTTCAGTTTTTGCTCGACGATCCGAGGGTTGTCGCCGGACTGAATCGCCATGATCCCCCGGATGACAATCGACTTGGTCAGGAGCTCCTCCTCGCTCCGAACACCAAGCTTGTCCGCCATGGGAAGCGCGAACATGTTCGCGATCATCGATCCATACAGTGTCGTCAACAGCGCGACCGCCATCGCCGGACCGATCGAGCTGGGGTCGTCCATGCCCCCGAGCATGATGACCAGACCAACCAGCGTCCCGATCATGCCAAACGCCGGCGCGTATTTCCCCAGCGATTCGAGCAACCCCTTGCCCTCCGAGTGTCTCTGCGCCAACGCGTCCAACTCACTCACCAGCATCTGCTCCACCAATGCGGGGTCGGTTCCGTCAACAGCCATCTGGATGCCGCTTATGATGAACGGATCCTTGATCTCTCCCACCACGTTCTCCAGCGCCAAGATGCCGTCGCGACGGGCGATCTCCGCGAAACGGACCATGTCGTTGATAAGCTCCAGCGAACTCTGCGGCTTCGCGAAAAGCGTTTTGCTCACAACCTTCGCGACATTCGCCACGCTCTTGAGCGGGTAGCAGATCAACACCGCCGCCACCGACCCGCCGCCCACGATCGCAAGCGACGCGCCGTCGATGAACGTCTCCAGAGACGTCTTCGACATGATGGCCCACAGCACCAATCCGGCGCCGGTCACCAGTCCTATGATTGTCGCGATATCCATGAACTCACCGCTGCGCGCAAAGGTCTACGCGGACGCGCTCACATACCTATCGTCGAATCGCCGACGCCCCTTGACGAACCGCGTTTTTTTCGGACCTCGACGCGCCGTTCCAGCCGTCAAACAACCTGAAAACCGCGTATCCGCCGAGCGTAGTCGACCGATCGCTCCACAACCTCCTCGACCGTCTCCTGAACCATCAGATGATCCCCATTCATCAACGTGAGCAGCGTATCCGGGGTGGACTCGATCATCTTGATCAGCTCAGCGTTCACCACAACTGGGCGTTTATTCAATCGTGTCAGGAAGATCATTGTCCCGCTCGTTGCCGCCGCGATGGCCGAGATTCATGCCCGACCAGCGCAGCCGCCAGCTCGAAATCTACGAACTATCGCACCAGAAGCAGCAGTTCCTGCAACATGTCGTCAGCCGTCCGCACGGTCCGGCTTGCCGCCGAGAAACCCGTGGACGCCACAATCAGATTCACCAACTCCCGCGAGAGATCCACATTCGCCTGCTCCAGTTGCCGCGCGTTGATACGGCCCGCCGAACCCGTCCGCGGCTCGCCGATCATCGCCGGTCCCGAGTTCACCCCTTCAACAAATGTATTCTCGCTCTGCCCCACCAGACCCATGTTGTTCGCAAACGTCGCCAGCGCGACCTGACCGAAGACGCGCTGCTGGCCGTTGTCGAAAGTCCCCGTGATCACGCCCTGCGGGTCGATCTCGTACGCGGTCAGCGTTCCGGCTGGAAATCCGTCCTGCGACGCGAGTTGAAGCGTCGACGTGCCATCCTCGGATCTCAAACTGGTCAGCGTGGAAAAGTCGACCGAAAAACTTAGCGGAGTGACCGCGCCAGAACCGGTTCGTCCCACCGAGATGGCGCTACCCGAGTCCGAAGTGTACTTGCCGTTCTGATCGAACTTGATCATCCCCTCGCCCACGAACGCGCCCGCCGCCGGATCGCCTCCAGACTCGACATTGAAACGCCAGAGCGTCCCCGTGTCGTCCTTCGATTCCAACACCAACCGTAATCGAACGTCGACCGGCGTGCCCAGCGAGTCAAACACCTGAAACGTCGTTGTCAGCCCCTCCCCGGTCGCCGGCGTCGTCGTAAACGTAAACGGCGCGGACCCAGTCGTGCTGTTCCGTATCGACGTCGCGTCCACACTGATGGCATGCACGTCCCCCGCGTTTGATTGGATCACCAGTGCGCCCGCCGGCGCCATCGTCCCATCACCAATGGTGACCCCAGGAGAGTCGATGGCGTCAGCGCCGGTATCGATCGCCAACGCCGACTGGAGGAACCCCGCCAGATCCCCGAGCGTCGAACCCGTCGAGCCCACGATGAACTCGGTCTCGGGAACGTCGATATCACCCTTCCGCACCCCCGACACCGCGACCACATCGGCGTCGGAGAACAACGCATCACCGTTTGTGTCCACCAGACTCGTCAACGCCGACCCCGCGCTCGCGGCACTACCGTCCGCAAGCAACATCGGCGCCGAGACCGCCAGCGCGCCCGTGGCAGCCACCGCGCTCCCAGCATTGAAGTTGCCGACCATGCGCACCGCCGTCGTCGCTCCCGCCTCCGTCTCCTCACCAACCGGAATAGTCAGATTGGTCAGCAGACCCGTGTCGATCGTTCCGTCCGACGAAGCCCCGAAACCCTGGACGAACGAACCGTCCGGCGCGACGAGTTCGTTCTCAGTGTTCAGCGAGAATGCCCCGGCGCGCGTGTACACCGGCGTGCTGGACGCACCCTCCAGAATGAAGAAACCATCACCGTCGATCGCGAGGTCCGACTCGACGCCGGTCTGTTGCGTGACCCCCTGGTTGAATGATCTCTGTATGGTCGCCACGCCGCCGCCGTAACCTACCTGCAGCGGATTCGTCCCCCCCGTATTCTCAGCCGGAGCGGTTCCCTCCTCCACCGTCCGCACGAACAACGTCTCGAACATCGCCCGCGACGACTTGAAAGCCGTCGTGTTCACGTTCGCAACGTTGTTACCGATCGTGTCGACCGCCACCTGATTCGTCGTGATCCCCGTGAAGCCCGTCAAAATGGCATTGGTGAGCGACATACAATCCTGTCTCCACTGGGGCCGAATGGGATCTCGCGCCGCGCGCGGATTCCGATCCGGCCAACTCCTGTCTCAATGCGCCATCCTGGCAAACAACTTCCGCGTCACTCCGACCACGGGCTCGACAACAGTACTAAGCGGCGGCGATGAGCTCGCTCAAAAGCAATGACTCTCCCGTATCCAGTTCCAAACTCGTTTCATCCGCATCGTCATCACGTCGAACAGACGTCACGATCCCCTCAATCACGGCGGCAGGATTCTCCGCGTCATGCCCGCGGACGAGCTGCCCCAGCAACGAGGAAGCCGTCGCTTCCGATTCCGTTACCGTCTCCAACCCTTCGAGCGGCAAGGCGGCCCCGGAGTCGAGCTCAAGTGTCACCTGCCCATTCCCGTCGAAACGAATCCCCTCCACACGACCCTCCACGCGAACCGCGGATTCCGGATGATCCCCGAGGTGCCCGCTAACTCGCTTACCGATCAACGCGGCTGCAGAGCCGAAACGCTGATTGCCCGTCAAGGTCTCGAGCGAGTCCGCAAGTGTCGAAGACAGTTGAATGTCCCGAATGGACGACAACTGCTGCAACAGGGCTTCGTTGCTCGTTGGCTCCAACGGATCCTGATTGGCTAACTGCGTGACCAGCAGTTGCAGAAAATCACTCGCGTCCAACTCGCCCGTCGGGTTTCGCGAAGACCCGACCACCGTCGACCCCGCGCTGATGGCGTCCAATTCCATGCGTATCTCCTTCCTTCAGGTCCGGCGATCTACACCCGGACATCCAACCGAAGCTCAGCCAACACACGCTCAGCCGATCCATCGTCAAACTCGTCGCCGCCGTCGCGCTCGATACCGCTCAAGTCGCCCCCGATCGCGTCATCCGAAGCGACATCGCCGTGGCTGCTCCGCTCGCGCGCTCCCGCGTGTGAAGCCGAACCACCGTCTGAGTCGTCGGGAGCGCCGTGCGAGAGACCCTGACCGTCCTGCTGTGGGGCGGAGAAGTCCATGCGCTCCACGCGCACGCCTTGTTGCTCCATCGCGGCACGCAACTCGCCGCTCTGCGACATCAGCACGTCACGAGCATCGGCCGTCGCCGCCGTCAGGCGGACGCGCAACACGTCGTTCTTCATTCGCAGATGCACCCGAACGTGTCCCAACTCCGCCGGGTCCAAGTCGATCCGCGCCACCGTCTCATTGCGATGACCCGATTGACGAACGATCCGCGCGACACGATCGAACGCGGCACGCTGCGGCGACTCCTTCGCACCGTGCTGCTTGCTGGCGCGATCGAATCGCTTGCGCATCGCCTCGTACGCGTCAGTCTTGCGATCCGACGCCGCGCGCGCCAGGGCGACCGCGCCCGATGCCGGTGTCACAACGACTCGAACGCCGCCGCGCGAACCCGAAGGTGACACGCGCCCGTCATTCGGCGGCTTGGCGGCCGTCGCGCTCGGTTGGGCGACCGGTCGCGGCCCAGCCAATGACTGGTCCCCCGGTACGCCCGCGGGGGGTAACGTCGCCGGTCGCGCAGCCTGCGCCGTCCTGGCGCTTCGCGCAGGCTCGCGTGACGCATCACGCCGCGAATCAATCACGTCTCTCGATGCTTGGCGCGGGGGGGGCTCCCCGGATCGACCGTCGCCCGTGGACAACATCGAAACTTGAGTTGGCGCCGGCTGCGACGCTTGGTTCCTGGTCCGAGCGTGCTCGGTAGTCCCCGATTCCAGTCGCCGCTCCCGCGCAGCCGCCTCCTCGACAATTTGGTCGTGAGGTATTTGCGCACCGGCGATACGCGACGGACCGCCGCTGCGATGCTCGACGTCAGCGCGGCGCAATTCGGCGAGTCGACCCGCGCGAGCCGTCGGCGCCCGCTGATCCGTCAACGTGACCATGTCAACGGAGCCGGCGGCTTGCACCGTCAGCCCGGAGACTCCGCGCATCCCCTCGAATGCGGCCATCAGCGCACCGAAGCCGCCGTCGGCGTCATCCCCGCGGTTCCTCGATTCGTCGGAATTCGATGCGTTCGACTGCAAGGGTGTGTGGGATGTACTCGATACGTTCATGGTTCCGTTACGGCGTCTCCTCCACGGCATCGCCACCGGACTTCAGGTCGGCGATCAAGCGCACGATGGCGGTCATTTTGGTTCTCTGCTCCTCGGTCTTGGCAGATTCGATTATCTTCTTCACTTTCCGCGTGTCGAAACGAAACATGATCTGAGCCGCATCGACGTCGTTCATGGACATGAGCTGGCCCAGCGCGGCCTTGGGTTTCAGCGCCGAAATGATCTCGACCTGCTTGCTGTACCCCGCGACCGATTCCTTCTCTTCCCGCGCCTCTCGTTCCTGTCGCTCCTGCTCTTTAAAACGCTCGAATGCCTCCCGCCGCCGGTCCACCTCCAATCGCTCGGTATTGATCAACTTGAGGCGCTGATCGAGCTGCGTGCGATACCGCTCGGTGTTGCGCCACTCAACCTCGTCCGCCAAAAGCTGCTCCTCGGGAGAACGCGACGCGCTGGCGACTTCGCCCGCACCTTTCACCTCCGGAAGCTCGGCGGAATCACCCGCCTCACTCTCGTCCGCATCCGTCTCGCGCAACACCGACACCGCTTGACGCAATCGATCCGCGTCGATGGAACCCGTACCGAGAAGGTACGCCGCTCCCCCACCGAGACCGATCATGTGCAGCAGCGCCAGCCCCGCCACCCATCGATACGTTGTTCTCAGCGTACTCATCGCGCGCTCCTAGTCGCCGCCGCCTTCCTCTGTCGCCTCAGCCATCTGCCGACGGATGCGGAACTGCGTCGCAATCTCGTCCATCTCCATTTGCTCCCGGCGAGCCTGCTCCGTCACGTGCTCGGCGTGCTTGCGATCACGAAGCGTCTCGAGCGCCTTGCGATCTTTGGATCTCCGCGCCAACTCCTCTCGATCCGCCCGCAACGCCGACTGAATCCGATCTATATCCGCCTGTTGGCGAGCGATACGCCGCGCGAGATGTAACCGCCACCGCTGTCCCTGCAACGCGGCTGCGATGTCCAGACGCTCCTCCACGCGATCCCGACGGGTTTGCGAAATCGCGTCCGCCACACCGCGCCGCAGTTCCATCATCGCTTCCCGACCGCGCAGTAGATCGCGCAACCGGTCCGCCACGACTCGCCGCTGCATGTCCTCGCTGCGCTGTCGTAATGTCAGCACAGGCTCCAGACGGAATCTGAATCGCTTCGCCATCACCTATCCCTAGACTGCCGCAACCGCTCGCAGCGCCGCCGCCCGAC
>JAJDDS010000353.1 GCA_029260195.1 Phycisphaerae bacterium | reverse complement strand
GACACGGTCTTGTTCGCCATCGGTAAACTCCTGTGTATCGGCGCCTTGCCACTCCATGCGGCAAGCAAGCACCGAGGATAACCGACGGTCAACCATCGCGCCAGACCCCCTATATTACCCAGTTATGCGCGCTGGCCCTGGTGGCTGAGGGCTCACAGCTCGTCGCGCTGCCATTCCGTGAAGATGGGGGGCGGGGGGAGTCGATAAATCCGATGAGATTGTGTCCAGGCATGGAGGCCGTTATGAGAATCCGTGTTGCGTGGTTGATTGGGGTGGCGATTGGAGTCCGCGGCGCGGGGGCGCTCGGTGCGCCGGTGTTCTTGCCGCCGCTGCCGGGAGACCAGACGATCTGCGAGTCGACGGACGTTTCGTTCTCGGTGGAAGTGGATTTCAACGGCGAAGCGAACCCGCTGATCGAATGGCTGTTCGACGCCGGGACCGGGTTTGTGGCGTTGGTGTCGGGGAACGGCGTGACGATCGTGACGTCGGTGATCGATAACCCAGCCACGAGCACGGTAACGATTGATCCGGCGACGGCTGCCGATCACGCGGGGGTTTACAGGTGTGTGGCGACGAGCGACGTGGGGTTTTCGGGCGTACAGATGACGCTGTCTTTCTTTGATCCGCCGTCGACGGATCCGGAAGTGGTGTTTGACGGTGACTTTGCGGGACTCTGTGAGGGGGATTCGATCGGGCTGGTTTCCAACCCGACGGGTAGCGATCCGGAGAATCAGTTCGTCTCGTGGACTGTTTTCAGCGGACCGGACGACTCCAACACGCAGTTCTTCCCGCCCGGCGCTCGAGACCCCACCTTCACTCCGACCCAGTCTGGGACGTACGTTCTCCGGGCTGAGACCCTCGACTGCGTGCCGCTGGCCTCGGGCAGCAACACGATTACGATCGAAGTCTTCGAGGCGTTGGCTGCGAGCCCGACACCGACGGACGCAGGCACCTGTCCGGCTTTGGGAGTGTCAATGTTCGCCAACCCGTCCGGCGGCGACGGCGACTACACGTTTCTGTGGACGTCGACGCCGAGCGACGCGTTCTTCTTCCCAAACGATACGGTTGAGAACCCCACCTTCACGCCGTTCATCGAAGGGGACTTCGCCGTGGATGTCGTTGTCGGGTCGGGATCGGTGGGCGTCGTTTGCGGGCAGTCGCAGCCAATCGGTGTTGTTGTGACCGTGGAGACGACGATCGCCGTCGTCGCCACGGCTGACGAGATGGAGTTCTGCATCGGTGAGAGCACGGGGTTGGCCGTGGTGGTCACGCCGCCGGATGGCGCGCTGACCTACGCGTGGTTGGTGGCATCGGGACCGAGCACATCCTTGGGGCAGTTCGACGATCCAGCCTCCGCGTCGCCGGTCTTCACGCCATCGATGATCACGGAGGGGGGCGAGCCGTACGTTCTGGAAGTGTCGATTTCAGGCGCGTTGTGCGGCGGCGCGTCCGACACGGTGACGATCTCGGTGAACGAATTGCCCGCGGCTTCTCCGACGGCCGCGCCGGCGGCGGTGTGCGTTGGGCATGCGACGGAGTTGGCGACGAATCCGAGCGGCAGTGATCTGCAGGGTTTCACGTGGACGGTGGAAAGCGGTCCAGATTCGAGCGACAACCAGTTTTCGCCGTTTCCGACGGTCGAGAATCCGACGTTCACGCCGGCGACGATCGGATCGTACGTGTTGCGGGTCGTCGTGACCGATGGGCATTGCCTCACGAACGCCTCGGAAACGGTCGCGGTGGAGGCGGTGGCGGCGTTGGCGTCGGCGCCGACGGCGAGCGCGTCGACGGTATGTGTGAACACCGCCGTGACTGTGTCCGCGAATCCGTCGGGCGGAGGCGGTGCGTATACATACTCCTGGTCCGTCGCGAGCGCGCCTGCCGGCGGACAGTCGGATGGGTTCGTCCCGGACGACACGGTGGAGAACCCCACGTTTACGCCGACCGCGCAGGGCCCGTACGTACTCGAAGTAGTGGTTCGCGACGACGGCTGTGATGACGCCGACCCGCAAGAAGTCATGATCGAGTCGCTAAACGAGTTGGATGTCGCGGCGTCGGTGTCACCGGCGGAGTTTTGTCTTCCGTCGAGCACGATCGTGTCCACCACGGGCGGAGGACAGGCGGACCATGTCTGGTCGGTCTTCTCCGGGCCGGACACGGACCCGAGCCAATTCGGCGACCCGAATCAATCAACGACTTCGTTCACGCCGTCGACCTTCGGCGACTACGTGCTGCAGATTGATGTGCCGGATGCGGGCGACTGCGGCGTGAGCTCGGACACGATCGAAGTGACAGTGCATGGCACTCTCGACGCGCAGATCAGTGCGTCGGTCGAAACACTATGCCTCAGCGACGACGCCCAGAACCCCAGTACCACCGTGCTCACGGTTGCGACGGCTGGGAGCGGCGCGGCGAATCAGTTCATCACCTGGGATGTGATCGCCGGGCCGAGCACACTCCCGTCGCAGTTCGACGACGTAAACGCAGCCGAGGTCGTGTTTACGCCGTCGACGTTCGGCGAGTACATCATTGACGTCGAGGTGGTCGATTCGATTTGCGGGGGCGAACCGCCAACGGACTCGATCATCATCACCGTACACGAGCCGCTGTCCGCCGCGCCCACAGCGGACCCGATGCTGGGTTGCGAAGGCATCGAGATTGACATCTCAGCCAACCCGGTCGGCGGGAGCGGAACGTACACGTTCGGCTGGTCGATCGTCGGCGCGCCGGCGAATCCTCCTTCGGTCATCGAGGATACCGCAGCCGAGGACACGCTGTTCACGCCGGCGGTTGGACCGTTCACGTATACACTCGCGCTGTCGATCGCGGATGGTCTTTGCGACTCGACGGCTCCGCTGTACTTCCTGTCGCTGCCGGTGGAGGCGGCGCTTTCAGTGGCTGCGTCGGCGGACTTTGAGCAGGGCGTCCTGAGCGAGCCGATGTGGTTGCACGCGAACGCGACGGGTGGGGTCGCACCCACGTTCACGTGGACCAGTCTGCCACCGGCGGGTTGCGGCTCGAGCGACCCGTTCGATGACTCTTCGTCGGCGGATCCGGTGTTCACGCCGGGATGTGTCGGGACCTACACGATCGCGCTGGTGGCTGTGGACACCGTCTGCGAGAACGCGACGGATTCGCTGGCCATCGACGTGATTTCGTTTTCCGCAACACCGTCAGCCGACCCGCCCTCGCTGTGCGACAACGGATCGGCGGTGCTCTCGCCGAACCTGGATGACGGCGGCGCGTTCGGTGTGTTCGATTACACTTGGTCCATCGTCTCCGGTCCGGACACGGGCGTGCTGCAGTTCGACGACCGGTTCATCGAGAATCCGACCTTCACCCCATCTACGGTTGGTCTGTACACGATCGCCGTCTCGGCTGACGATCAGAATGACGCACTGCCGGACGTCGCGGGGCAGTTCGATCTGGAAGTCTCGATCGACGCGCCGTCGATCGACACGTCGCCCGTGGATCGGACGGTGTGCGTGAGTGAGGCTGTTTCGTTTTCGGTGAGCGCGACGGGGTCGGATTTGTCGTACCAGTGGAAAGTGAACGGGGCGGAGTTGGTGGGCGAGACGGAGTCGTTCTTTGCGATCGAAAGTGTGATCTTCGCCAATGCGGGAATCTACACGTGCGACGTGAGCAACGGGTGCGGGATGGCGACGTCGGAACCGGCTGAGTTGGTCGTGCAGCCGGGGTTGGGCGTGTCTCTGTTCGTGGGAGCGCGGGAAGATGACGTGCTTCGGGAGGCGGACATCGTTGGCTGTTCCATTTCGAGCGACCTGCTGGATCGCGGCGCGATGGGTGAGGCGATCGCGCGGGTGACGGGGTTGGCGACGCATCCGGTGACGGCTGTTCTCTACGCGGCAGTCCGACTCGACGCAGCCCCGAACGGTATCGAGACCGAGACCCGGTTGGCGGTGGTCGACAAAGTCACCGGGGCAGCGACGCTCATCGCAACGATGGGGCATCCGATCGCGGACCTGGCGTTTCATCCGGACGGGACGCTGTACGCGATTCGCGGGAACGCCGCGTGTTCGCTGTGCCCCGAGACGGGCGAGCAGGGCGAGATGTTCACGGTTGACCTAAACGACGCCGCCGTGACGCCGCTAGCACCAGCCATCGTATTCGGTGAGCTCGAAGGGCATACCATCACGTTTGATGACGCCGGTGATCTTTACCACCACGGGAAGTTGGCGCCCGACGTGTATTCGCGGCTGACGCGGAGAAGCCTGGTGACGCCCGGCGACGTGACGATTCTGAAGGAGTTTGCCCCGGCCGACTCGCTGACGGCCATGACCCTGCGGGGTGATCTGTTGATGGCGGCGTGGCGGGGTAGCCCGAGCGAGCTGTGGTCACTGGATCACGTGGGCGGGACGTACGACGAAACGGTACTGGGTCCGTTGACGGCGTCGGGAGTGGGTAATCGCACGATCCTGGGGCTGGCGTTCGCGTGCGCGGTATCCGGCGACACCGACTGCGACGGCGATGTGGATCTCGACGATTTCGACGTATTCGTGTCCTGCGTGAACGATCCATCGCCGCCGGCGTGCGACGTGATAGATGGCGACGGGGACGGTGACGTGGACCTTGCGGATTGGGGCGTGTTTCAGGCTGCGTTCACCGGATCCGGCGGTCCGTAGTCGGAGCGCCGACTTGGCAACGACGCGCGCCGGCGCTATACTCAATCGCGCGTGCCGAGCGCCAGGCGCGGACAGACATCGGATCCCACTGTGTATCGAACCACCCTCATCGCAACCGACCTGTTCCCGACGCTGGATGTGTTTCTGCTACGTTTGCGGCAGAGCACGTACGGATTGTGGGGGGTCGCCGTCGAGTTGTTGCTCATCAGCACGGTCGTGTACATGGCGCTGCGTTTTCTGCAGGGGACGCGGGGTGAACGGCTTTTCAAGGCGTTCTGGCTGATCCTGTTCACGAGCTTCCTGGTGGTGCGACTGATCGCCGATAAGCTGGAACTGGATCGGTTGCTGTTTCTGTATCCCTACTTCGTCAGTGCGGTGGTGCTGACCACGTTGATCGCGTTTCAACCGGAGATTCGTCGGGGACTGATCCGGATGGGCGACACGCGCTGGTTTCGCTCGTTGTCGAAGGACACGGAGCGTGTCATCGAGCCGGTGGTGTTGGCGGTGGCGAGTTTGAGCCAGAAGAAGATCGGGGCGCTTATCGCGATCGAGCGCGAGGTCGGGGTCGGTGCGATCACGGAAGCCGGGGTGCGACTTGACGCGCGCATCAGCACGGCGTTGTTGGAAACGATATTCTGGCCTGGGTCGGCGTTGCACGATCTCGGGGTCGTGATTCGCCATTCGCGGATAGTCGCAGCCGCATGCCAGTTTCCGATCGCTGAGTCAGGCGAACTGGCGTTGTCATTGGGCAGTCGCCACCGTGCGGCGCTGGGGATGAGTCACGAGTGTGACGCTTTGATCATCGTGGTGAGCGAGGAGACCGGAACGATATCGGTGGCGGAGGCGGGTCGATTGCAACGCGGGCTGACTGCGGAAGGATTGCGTGAACTTCTGTTCGCGGGCCTGGTGACGCGCGGCGAGGAGGAGACCCACACTCCCTACCCGACGCCGGACGATGTAAAGCCGGACGAACCCGAAAACGGGGAGATGGCGGTGGGAGACGGTGAGCCGGTCGAGGCGATCCAGCCAGCCAAACCCAAGGGCGACATCGCCGCCGTCGGGTCCGGCTCGGGGGCGGAAGCGTAGGTGATGCAGCAAGTGCGACTCATGTCGACGACCGCGCTGTTGACGGTGTTCGTTTGGATATCAGCCGATCAACTGGTGACGAAGACGGCTGACATTGGGGTGAACATTGTTGTTCGGGCGGAGGCGAACAGCGATTTGGTGGTCGGCGCGACGGTGGGTACGCCGACGCGATTTACGGTAACCCTCAGTGGCCGCCAGGCGGACGTGGCGGCGCTACGTGACACCGGTGTGGCGATGGTCGAGTTGACGTTACGCGACGCGGCTGTGCGCGATCGGGATCTCGGGGAGCTAAGTCTCTCGCTGCGCGACGAGTTGCGGAACAGCGCGTCGGCGTTCGTAGGGTTCGCGATCGAAAGCGTCGATCCGCCGACGATGCTCGTGATGCTCGATCGTCGCATCCAGGTTGACATGCCGGTTCAGGTTCGTTCGTCAAGCCTCGTGTATGCGGTAGACCCGAGCGTAGAGCCGGAGTTGGTGAAGGTATCGATCCTGCAGACCGTGTACGAGGCGATCGCACCGGCTGGACCGCGCATCGTGTTGGACGCGGAGACCTATCTGAGCAGTCAGCCGGCTGGGGAGGCGATCAACCTCGACGTACCGCTGCAGCCAACCCTGCAAACGGACCAGGCGACGTACGAAGCGATCGGGGTGGCGCCGGACACGGTGAAGCTGCGGGCGACGCTGCGGCTGCGATTGTCGCAGGGGACGATCCAAGCAGTGCCGGTCAAACTGCTGGTCAGTCCACACATTCAGCAGGAATATGACATCGAGTTCCGGGCTGAGAATCCAGACATGACGCTGACCATCGATGTTGTGGGTCCCCCGGAGGATATCGAGCGGCTGATCAACGGGGACCGGAGGGTCTTTGCGGTCATCAACCCGGGTAGCCCCGGCGCGGGAGGGGCGTATCAGTTCTTCAAGCCGCAATTCGATCTTCCGACCGGGGTAAGGCTTGCGGATGAGCAGACAATTCCCGAATTCGAGATCCGGCTTGTGCGTCGGGTTCAGCCGGCTTCCGCCGAGGATGCCGGCGGATAGGCGGTGGGCTGGGTTGGATTCAGGGTTCGAGTGTGAATCGCGAGTGTGGAGCGGTCCGCTTTTTTTTCACTTGCGGGGTTGACGGGGAATCAGGGATCGGTATATTGGCCCGCGCGGTGACCATACATGCAGGGCCACACCCGTTCCCATCCCGAACACGGTAGTTAAGCCTGCATGGCCGATGGTAGTCGAAAGGCGAGAGTAGGTAATTGCCGCATTTTTTTTCAGCCGCTTCACGCGGCTGATTTTATGCGCAGAGCACGCCGGGCGAGCTATTCCCCGATGATCTTGATGAGGGCGCGCTTTCGGCGTCGCCCGTCGAACTCGGCGTCGAAGATCTGCTCCCACGGTCCGAAGTCGAGTGCGCCGTCGGTGATCGCCACGGTGACCTCGCGGCCCATGATCTGACGCTTGAGATGGGCATCCGCGTTGTCCTCGCCGGTTCGGTTGTGGCGGTAACGCTCAATGGGTTCGTGGGGGGCGAGCTGTTCGAGCCATTCTTCGTAGTCAGCCAGCAGACCCGGCTCGTCGTCGTTGATGTAGACGGCGGCGGTGATGTGCATGGCGTTGACCAGACACAATCCCTCGCGCACGCCGCTCTCGCTGACGGCGGCGGCGACTTGCGGGGTGATGTTCAAGAATGCGCGTCGATCGGGGATGTCGAACCACAGTTCATTGCGTAGCGACTTCATGCGTGTTGACCACCCAAGATATGCCGCGTCGAGCGGAGCGGCTGATCGAACTTCAGGCTGACCGTTGGACGAAAATGCTCGTCACATCGTTGCCGTCGCCGGCGCAGGTCACGACGGTTCCGGTGGCGGCTTGGGCTGAATTCGCAGCCGCGCAAAGGCGCATAGCGCTTTCGGCTGCCAGCGAGCGCCCGACGAGCGAGACGACCGAGTGGGTGTCTCGGTCGTGATCCGGACTTACGGACGTCCGAGTTCGAATCACGATGCGTTTGGGGCCCGCCGGCGTGTCGTCGGCTCGGCGCAGCACGTAGAGGCATGCCCCTTCGGACCAGACGGCTGCGTTCGATTCGCCGAACGTCGATTCACCGAGCCCGCAGACGATTTCGTCGGACAGCACCTCGAATCCACCGGCCAGGGCGATGTCGGCTGCACCGTCGGACAGCAATGCGCCCGCCGAGGCTACCGCTTCCAATCCCGACGACGCTCCGGTGGCGATGGTGAGGTTTGGCCCGTGGATTTTGAAGGATCGCGACATGACCCCGGCGACGTAATTGCCGACCGTCTGCGGGAAGTGAATCGGGCTGACGAATCGCGGCGACTGAGCGCGCACCTCGCCGGCGAAGTCGATCATCCCGAGTTGCCCGGCGAAGGCTGTCCCCAGAACCAGCGCAATCCGTTCGGGCGCGATTCCCGCGAGCTTTATGTCCGCGTCGGCGCAGGCGTGGGTTATCGCCGCGCCGGTGATCCACGACGGGCGATCGCGTTTGATCTCCGCTCGGAAATCCACGAAGGCGTCGAGAAACGCGTCCGGAATCGCCCAGTAGGATGCATTTGGATCGCAACGCGGGTCGTCAGCGGTTGCCAGGATGCGCCCTCCGGTGTTCGCCGCGAACGGCGTCACCATTCCGCACCCCAGAACCGCAATCGGTGTTTGGTCAGCCATCAGTCCTCGCTCGGGAACGTCCGAAACCCGATACCAAATCTACCCTGCGGAGGGGATCATCGCCACCCCAGCGGCGCGATGAAGCCTGAAGCGGCTGCCCCGGCGGCGGTACAAATGCCCTATCCCCTTGTTTTACAAGCCGTTACAAGGTTTCGACGCTGGCCGAATCGTGGTCCGTCGTGGCGCATGGAGAATTTTCGCAGAGGGTATTGACACGGGACGGTGATTCTGGGATGCTCCCCGTGTTCCTCGAGCCACCTCCTCCGGCGAAAGGAACCGTTCACAAGGCACCCTGGGAGAGAGAGACGTCTCGCAGGGTGTTTTTTTGCGCACATTTCGGTTGCACCCAGACTCGAAAGACCAGACTGTGACGACGCGGGTCCGGCCCGCGCGGACTAACGCGACGGTCAGGCGGCGCCGCGGGTCGCCTAGCGTGCGAATGGAATCGGGCGGGATCCGGGATGGAGTACCCATCGTGCTGATGCAGGACGTCGTCAGTTGGGCCCAGCAAATCTACATTCTGATCGGCATCCTCCTGGCTGCGACGGTGGGTGTGGGATTGCTGCTCGTGGTCTGGACCGGCGCTAAGATCGCGCTGCTGATGTACCGGCAACGGCGCGGGCGAGAGGAATACCGCAGGGCGTTCTACAGAGCGGATGGGCAGCACTACCCTCCATACATTGAGGGAATATGCGAGGCATGCGGTCGCGGCCACAGGCAAATCTTCCACCCGTCGGACGGTCCGAACCAGTGCCCGGATTGCTACGAAGCGCACTGGCGCCGCGCAACGGGGTGGGCGGGTGACAGCGAGTCACGAACGACGGGCGCCTGAGTCCGCCGAGCATCTCGTCTTGCCAGACCCGCAGCGAGCGCTCGGCGCCCCGGACGGCCAAATGGGAAAGCTACCGCTGAGATTCGAGTCCGGATTCGGGCCGTCGGCATATGCGCGGGTCAGGAGGACGGTGGCTGGAGGACGTGGAGCTGTCGGGTAACCGAGACCGTAGTGGTCGGGGCGTTCACGTCGGTCACCGTGAGAGTAAAGACAATGTCCTGCTCGACGATCTCGCTGGGGAAGGCGTCGAAGCGCACGAGGCGATCGATGCGTTCGTAGAGGCTGGGGCCGATCTCGGTCAGCGTCTCGGGTTGGGTGCGATTCTCGATCACAACGCGGCCGTCCTCAACGCGTTCAGCGCTAACGGTGATCGAAACCTCGGCATCCGGATTGAACCCGGTCACATGGAAACTGACGAATAAATGGACGGTGCCTTGTCCAAGGGTGAAGGCCTGGACATCGTCGCCGTCCGCGAGTTCGGTGAATGGCTCGCCGTTGGACTGCCCGATGACCAGAGTGTGTGCGTTGTCGGGCGCGGGGGCGGCGGTCCTCACTCCGTCGCAGCCAGTCGTCGCGGCGATGACCAACGGAAGGATGGCCCACCCCGTAAGGCTACGTCTGAATGATCGCAGTCTATATCGCACCGTGGGCTCCTTTCGGTCGATCTACTGTACCGGAACGCCGTCGACGATGCGCGTCGCGGCTGCGCGGTAGCGCTCGCGAAACGCCTCGGGTGTCATCTTCGCGACGGCGGACAACTTCTTGAGCATTTCGGCGTCTTCGAGGTCGCCGCGTTCGAGGCGGAGCATGTAGGCGCGGGCGACGCGGTAGAAGTCGGAGGTGACGTCGACGCGTCGGATGCGAATGCGGTTGGTCCGCGGATCGACCATCTCCTGGAACTTGAGTGGGTACAGGTTGCCGTTGATGAGTGTCACCATCGCGCCGTGGCGTGTGTCGTCGCTCATCGTGAGCAGGCGGATACATCCGTGCCCTAGGCTGCGACAGTAGGCCATATCGCCCGGCGTGGGATCGGCTGATCGCAGTTCGTACCCAAGCAAGTGCGTGACCATGTTCAATCGCTCGCCGCGCGCCTTGAAACGCAATTCGAGTTCGGCGCGGACGAGCTGCCCGAGCGGGATGTCGGAAAGTCGCAGATGTCCGGCGGCGTCGACGCGTACCTCGCGTCCGAGCAGTTGCTCGATCTCCTTCCGGTCGCCGAGTTGGTAGGCGAGTCCCTCCGCCACGACGGCGACACCGTCGGGACGGCCCATAGTGAGGCGTTTGAGCATGGCGCCCTCGACAACGTCGGCGATGGCATGGAGCGTGGTTTTTTCGGTGAACTCCTCGGGAATTACCGTGACGGTTGCCCCGGCAGCCTGCCCGACGCCCAATGCCAGCGCACCGGCGCGCCGGCCCATCACGGTGACGATGTACCATCGTCCGGTCGTGAGAGAATCCCGCATCAGGTTCTTGATTATCTGCGTCCCGTAGAAGCGGGCGGTGGCGTATCCGAACGATGGGGTCCCGTGTGGCAGGGGCAGATCGTTGTCGATCGTCTTTGGCACGTGGACTACGCGCATCGCGCCGTCCGCGGCGTCAGCGATGAAGCGGGAGCTGAGCGCGGTATCGTCTCCTCCGATGGTGATCAGGTGGGTGATGTTCATTCGCTTGAAATGTGACAGCACACGCTCGGTTTTGGTGCGGTCCGGTTGGACCGGGTCGGTATCGGAGATGGTCGACGGGTCGATCAGGTTGGCGCGCGAGGTGCGGAGAACCGACCCACCGTCAAAATGAATCCGGGCGACATCGCGAATACTGAGCGGTATCGCGTGCGTGGGTTCGTCGAAGGCGTCGCCGGTAAGCCAGCGGAACCCGTCGAAAAACCCGACGACCTCGAAGCCCTGATTGACGGCTTCAATCGTGGCGGAACCGATGACGCCATTGATTCCGGGTGCGGGTCCGCCGCCGACAACGATCCCCACGCGATTTTCGCTCATGCTCGACGTTCCCTCGTGCTTGGACAATGCCTCGCGTTCCGCGCGGATGCGGGATCACCTCCTAAAACGTGCCATCCGCTTTCTTCGGCAGTTCCGGTGGCGTTATCTTGACTGGATCTCCGGAAAGCGACTCCAGAAACGCGATGATTGCGTTCTTCTCATTGTCGGTCAGATTGAGCGGTTTCATCAGCGGCGACTTATTGGGCATATCGCCACCGCCCTCGTCGTAGAAATCGATCACTTCCTCCAACGTCAGAAACGCTCCGTTGTGCATGTACGGCGCCGTATCGAGCACCTCGCGCAGGGAGGGCGTCTTGAACTTGAACCGATCATCCGCCGACTTGGTGATCAACTCCCTGCCGTAATCTGCGTCGATCCGGTAGTTCGCGTATCCGGCGTCTTTGGCGAAGAAATGCCGCGTCGCGATGCGGTCGGAATCGCCCGTCAGCGGTTCGATTTCGGGGACGCCGGTGGCGTGGAACAAGGTGTCGTCGAGCAGCGCACCGTGGTGGCATGCGACGCAGTTGGCTTTGCCCATGAACAACTCAAGCCCTCGAATCTGCTCGCCGTCGAGGGCGCCGGTATCGCCCTCGAGGTAGCGGTCGAAGGGCACGTTATGTGAGACGATGGTGCGTTCGAAGGCGGCGATGGCCCGAGCGATGTTGTCGAACGTGACATCCGACTGGAACACGGTGTTGAACATACTCTTGTAGTACGGAATCTGTTTGAGCTTCTCGACGAGGTGCCCGGGGTTCTGGTTCATCTCGATGGGCGCTTGCACCGGGCCTTTCGCCTGATCTTCGAGGCTGGGGGACCGCCCGTCCCAGAAGAGGCTGCTGGCGTACGCAGCGTTGAGGACGGTGGGGACGCTGCGCCAATGCTTGGTCCCGGGATAGGCTTCGGAGAGCTGCGTACCGTTGGAGAATCCTTTCGCGGGATCGTGGCATTTCGAGCAACTGATGCTGCTGTCGCCCGCGAGGCGCGGATCGAAGAAGAGCGTCTTGCCCAACTCGACCTTCTGGGGCGTCATGGGGTTGTCCGTCGGAACCACTGTTTCAATACGTGGTAACGGTACAAGCGGTCGCGGTCCGGGAATCGCGCACCCGCCGCAGATGGTTGCGAGCAACGACGCGCCAGCGAACAGTGATAGTCCATACACAGCTACGTTTTTCATGGTCGTCAAGTCCTCTCAAGGTGCATCGTCAGGTGGCGCGATGTCGCACGTGTCAGATACGGTTACTCGGCAGCCAATTCAAACGCGACGGTCGTTGTGTTGCCCGGCGTGACCATGACCTTCCGCGTTCGTTCCCCGAGATGCTCCTGCCACACCACCAATTCGTATTCTCCGGGCGGAACTTCCGTCATCGCAAACGCGCCGCCGTCACCGGTCACCGCATAGTACGGATGCCAAAGCACATAGGCGTACGCCTTCATCCAATTGTGTACGGCGCAAGTGATCGTGGCCAGCCCGGGTCGGCGAATCGAGAATTCGTTGCGTAGACCCTGTGTCGGCTGTAACGGGTTGAACAACGTTTTCATGTGCTGCACGCACTGGGCGTTGTGGGCAACGGGGTCGCCGTTAACCACGTCGAACGGTTGCCCAGCCTGCAAGACTTGGACGTGCGGTTCGAACGTGCATTGGCGCTGTGTGATCGTCGGCTTTCCTTCCGTTTGAGGGATCGCCTTCCCGGATTTGATGTCGCCGAGGAACACGACGGCGTCGGCAACGTTCCCCTTGATGTCGGCCCGGATCAGCGGTCGGGATTTTTCGCGTCGGTCGCAGGTCTCGTGGTCCTTTACGACGCGGATGGTCTCGGGCTCGGGGATGGGTCCACGGAAGGTCACAACGCCTTCGATCGCACCGGCGCCAGCGACCTGGACCACCTCGTATTTGCCGCCGCGTCGCTTCGGACGCGAACGTCGCCGGCGTTGGCTGTTCATTGAGACAGCGACATCGCCATCGCGTGCGATCACTTCGTGTTCGTTGGCTGACGCGCTGAGTTCAGGGTGCGCCGCCGGCCACACGAGCAGCACCACCGCAACGAGAATCCACCGCCGATTCACCGCGATCATTGCCGGTCTCCACAGAATTGCATTGGGCATTCGACGCGCGTTGTACCCGATCGGCGGTGGGGCCGCAATTGATGTGACGGCGCGGAGGGTGCACAGAAGCATTGCACGCGCGGGGGTGCCTGGGTCCGTAGGGGGGGGTCAGAAGCCGAGTTTCTCGGGATCGAAATCGTCATCACCGAGGCCGACGTTGAACTTGATGTCGGTCAAGACGTAGCTGCCGAGGAGTTCCCGCCCTTCGTGATCGGCGTAGGAGAAACACGCGACGGGGACAAGCCACTCGCGATCAATGTGGTAGATCAAAAGGGCGTCGGGGTAGGGTTGCTCCTCACCGGTGAAGGGCAGGTGACGTTCGAACACCCAGGTGGTCCGCCCCTCGACGGTATCCTCGCCAACGTATCGCACTTCGACGTCGTCGTTTGCGCGTCCCTTCTCGATGTACTTGACGATGAGCTCGAGTGTGCTTCGGAATCCGAATTGATCGAGCGTTCGGCGGGAGGCTTTCTTCGCCCGGGCGCCGGTGACTGGTTGTTTGATTCTGGGCACGATGAGTTTGATGAGGGCACCGGCGGGCTTGAACCAAGCGAGTTCGCGTCCTTTGCGGTCGCGCCAGGCGTCGGCGACGTAGAGCGCGCGATTGGCTTGGGATGCGTTCCTGGTCCATTCCATATCGACGCTGAAGGGTATCTCCCGGAACCGGACAGCCGCTTCCTCGACCTCGCCAAGTCTGTTGCGAATGGACTCCTGCTTGATGAAGCGGCAGGTGTAGTCGCGGATGTTGCGGCGGTCGTACTCATCGCGACATTGCCGGATGAACGCCTCGGGATCGTTCTGCGCGAGCACCTCAAGCGAGGTCAGCGTCGGAATCCGCGCTGGGGCGACCGACGTGGTCGGTAGGCTGACGCTCGCCGCGGCGGCTGCGTTAGGCGCGACGGCCAACTCCCCAGCCATCGAGCGATTGGCTCCACCGGGTCGGACGGCGTCATGGCAGGCCAGACCCACGAGGGCGACGACGACGACGCCGAAGCCTGATCCGAACTTTTGACTGGTGCGAATTCGCATGTGACTCCTAATGGGGTGCCGCACTCCCGCAATCCCGTCGCGAAACGAACACCAGGGGATCGTACCACTCGGGCAAGACCGCGCCGCACGAACATCCCCTCCGTCATTGGCGAACGGGCTTATCGGGCTAACGCAGCCACAGTCCTGGTATCGGTCAGCGAGGCTCACTTCTTCAAGCTTGCGCCCGCGGCGCCGCGCGTCACGGCGAGCGCGAAGCGGCCACCGCTTGGCCGCTCCATCGGTTGCGGGGCGGATTGTAAACGAAGGTCTCCCAGATTACCATCCACGGCCGCGCAATCGCAGGGAGGACGATCGTAACTCATTGTTTTCCAGTAGGTTAGATGTTTTCTGCAAAGTTTGCAGGATTCGCGGCTTTCAGCTGGCACTTGGTGTGAAATGCACGAAGACGGTCGTGGATTCGCCGAGGGTGGACTCGATCGAGATCGTATGTCCCAAGCTTTGGAGGATTCCATGGGCGACGGTCAGGCCCAAGCCGGGGTGGTCGTCGAAGTCCATCCCTTCGGGGGACTTGGTGCTGTAAAAAGGATCGAAGACTTTGTGAAGGTCCGCGGGGTTCAAACCGCAACCGGTGTCGCTGATCGACATGACGACGGATCCTTCCTTCACGTAGGCCCTGAGGGTGGCTGTCCCACCGTTGGGCATGGCATCGACGGCGTTGTGAAGGATGTTCTCGATGACGGTTATGATCTGGGCGAGGGGAACGGGCACATCGGGCAAATCGCCCAGAGAAAGATCGAGATTGACGTTCTGGGCGACCATCTCCGGTTCCATGTACTCCGCGACGGATCTGATGATCTCGCGGAGATCGCAGGTGTCCTGATGGCGGTGATCGCCCTCGGCAAACGCAAGTAGGGCGTCAGTGAGTTTGGAGGCCCGGGCGAGGACGTCGCTCGTCCGGAGGAGGGCGCGGTTTTGAATGTTAGGGTCGTCGATGGCGAGCGCGTAATCGACGCTGGTGACGGCGCCGCCGAGGATGTTGTTGAGATGATGCGCGAGCGCGCCAGCCATTCGGTAGAGCGATGCCATCTTGTTTTGCTGGCCGAGCTCGACTTCGAGGTTGATGCGGCGGGTGATGTCGCGGAAGCAGGCTAACGCGCCGTGATCGTCGCCGTCGTCATCCACGATGGGCGAGAGGGTAACGGCGAGAGTTCTGGGGTTTCCATTGGCGTCACGGTGCTGGAACTCGAAACTGTTGACGACGTGGGTTTCGATCGTATCGCGGATCATGCGCTCAGCCGCGTCGCGCCCCTCGGCTGGAATGATCGACCCGATGGGTTCCCCCGCGAGTCCGGCGCGGGAGGCGCCGAACATGGTCGCAGCCGCGTTGTTCCATGTGCGTATCGTGAGATCGGCGACGGTGGAGATCATCGCCACACCAGCGTTGTCGAAAAGATAACGATAGTACCGTTCAGCGCGGTGGTTGAATTCGCCTGTCGTCTGAATTGCCTTGTTCTCGTTTTCCACGCTAGACCTCAGTTTCCGGGGCGTCGAAACAACCGTGGGGTGACGCACAGAATCGTCTCCCATCGGCGACCGGCCATGACATCGCTGAGCATGATGCTTCCCAACATCAGGGAGCGGTCGGCTGCGTCCACGGGGCCGATCACGAGCGTCTCGCCCTCGGCAATGTCAAGCTCGATGGCGAGATCCCGGTAAAGCCTGCCCTGGTACTCCTTCTGATACCGTACATCACCGTCGCGTATCTGCCAGTAGGGAGTTTTGTTTTCCTTGAAGATTTCCGGCGTGACGCGCAGGGCCGTGCGGGGGCGATCGCCGATGGCGACTTCGTAGTCGATGTGGATGAGCCTGGTTGCCCCGTCAAACACCTGGCCTTGGAGGGTTCCGCCACGGTTGATGGTGAAGACATTCCGATGCTGTCCGGCGGCGCCGAGGTCAAGCGTGAGCGGGATGCCGCTCTGAACCAGATGGGTCATGGTTTCGACGTCGGCGTCGAGGCCTTGCATGAGGGTCCTGATGCTCTCGTGGCCGGCGGGTCCGGCTGCGCCGACGCGGAACCCGTTCTGGGCGAGAAGGGCGCCGACGGAGGGTTCGATGCGTAGCTCGTCAACGTGGTTCCAGGCTTCGGTTCGCCGGGAAGCGAGGGTAAGAGACGGGACGATGAATCTTTCGACGTCGAAGCGCAGCCGCAGGACGGCGACGTCGTCATCGAGGAAATCGTCATTGGCGGATCGATCGGCGTCGAAGACGAACTCCGCGTCTTCGGCGAATCGGTTGGGCAGAGGCGTTCCGGGATCGGCGGCTTGCTGTGGTGCGGACCGGTTGAACCGCGCACAACCGAGGACGGTTGCGGCGAGGATCACGCAACGGGCGAGATTTCGGTGTGATCGAGCAGCCTGCGGTCGCATGGCGGACTATTCTCGAAAAGGTGGGCGAGCGCGTCAACGGGGTCGGCGTTGTGCCGAAGGCACCGCCGCGAGCGATTTGGCTATTCGTCGGCGCGTGTGGCGGGATCATTCGCGTTGATCGAGGTCAACAGAACCGCCGCAATCATCCTAGTCGGCGCGTGGGTTGGGTCCTGGATCCATCGCCGGGCGGCGACATGATCGTCCCGGTTGATTGTCCCGCCCAAATCGGTAGACTGGACCGTTCTATATCGTGGTTGGATTCGTGTATCGATGAAGCTCACTGAAATCCTGACGGCGGACTGTATCGCGGTCCCTCTCAAAGCCGCCGACAAGATCGCCGCCATCACAGAACTGGTCGACGTCCTCGCCGACCGAGGGCGTATCGCCGACCGCGATCAGGTCCTCAAAGCCATCCTCGATCGCGAGCAGACCGCGTCCACGGGGATTGGAAAGGGGCTCGCCGTCCCGCACGGCAAGAGCCCGGGCTGCTCCGAACTGGTCATGGCGCTCGGAAAACCGGCGACGCCAATGGATTTCGATAGCAAAGATGGTCAGCCGGTGGAAATCATCGTCCTGCTCGCCAGCCCGCCCGACAAGACCGGCCCCCACATTCAAGCCCTGGCTCGCATCTCGCGCCTGATGCTGATGGACTCGTTCCGCGACGCCGTCCTCGAAGCCAAGTCCGCCGCAGCGCTCTGGGACGTCATCACCCAACATGAAAGCTGAATCGGACGCGCCCTCTGGTGTGCCAGACGATGTCGCGATCATGCAGTGTCGGAGGTCAGTTTGTGACTTGTCGCGTCTCGGCCGACCACAGCGGCTTTGACGTCGCCGCCGGCGGTCAGGCGCAGCTCTAAGACCTCGCGGGTGTTGCCGCAGGTCATGTGGATTGTCGTTTCCGGCATATCGAAGATGTGCGAGCCCTTGCAGGCTGGGCATTCGAAGCGTACCAGCATCGGTCGTGTCCTCGGGGTTCCGCGTACGCCCGGCTCGTACGCGGCGTACATTGACGATCGGACCTTTCCCGTCCATGCTGCAGGATGTTAGCACGGCCCGCAATACCGTGCCACAGGCAACGCGCAAACTCAGTCTGAACGCACCCGGACATGTCAGATTCGACCGCCTCGACGGCTCCAACCCGCTTCCGCATCGCCGCCCTTCAGCCCGAGTTGCGTTTCAGCAACGTGATGCCCAACCTGCACCTGATTCGGCAGACCGTCGATCGGCTGGTCGGCGAAGCCCCCCTGGATCTGGTGGTTCTCCCTGAGATATTCGATGGTCGCCCCGACGCCACCGACGGTGCCGAAGCCAGACAGTTCCTGGCTACGCTGGCTCGAGCCTGCGACGTCAACGTCATCGGCGGCAGTTGTCTGGTGGCCGACGCCGACGGCAAGCAGTACAATCGCTGCCACGTCTTCCGCCGCGGCGGTGAGCAGGTCGGCGCTTACGACAAGCGTGTGCTATTCTCTTCCGAAGCCACCGTCCGCGCGGCTGGATCGGCACCCGGCGTGTACGAATTCGATTCGGTCCGCGTCGGCGTGTTGATCTGCGCCGACATGTGGCATCCTGAGACCGCCCGCGAGTTATTTGATCGTGTTGATATTCTCGCGGTCCCGATCAAGTCCGGCCTTCCGATTGAGTCGCAACGCAAGTACGCCCGCGCGATCTGGTACGCGATGGCGCTCACGCGCGCGATGGAGAACGGTTTCGTCGTGGCTGTGGCGGATTGGCCCGCGGCTCGCCACGATTGGCAGCGCGAGGGGACCGGTCGCCACACGCACTTCACCTCCGGAGCCGCCACGATCGTTGACCCCTCCCATCGACCCGACATCGACAAGATTCAACGAGTTCTGCAATCCGGGCGCTGTGGCGTCCTCCGCGCCGAAATCGACCTGCAAGCCCTTGAGGCGTACCGCTCCTATCGCCGGGGCGTCGGCCTGCTGCCCACATCGCCGGATGGCACATGACGGGCTTTTATCAATTGGCGCAAGAACGGAAGAAACGTACCCCGGTCCCGGTGTATCATTGTGCGATCGGTCGCCGCTTCGGGCGGACCGAGTAGCTGCGATGGAGAGCATGTGACGCGAAACGAATTGTCGTGCTGAGCGAAGGATCTTGTCCCATACGGGGCTAGATTCTTCGCTTCGCTCGGAATGACAATACTCGGTGTTTCCGCTCCGGACACGACATGGCGAACGCTATCCACATCGAGTCGGTCGTTAAACGCTACGGTGACAAGGTCGCCGTCGACGGCCTATCGCTGAGCGTGGCTGAGGGGGAGCTGTTCGCCTTCCTCGGTCCGAACGGCGCGGGTAAGACCACCACGATCAAGATGATCACCGGATTGCTCGCTCCGCACGAGGGATTCGTCTCCGTCTGCGGACACAAGATGGGCGCCGACGGACTCCAAGCCAAAGCGCAGCTCGCCTACGTCCCCGATCAGCCCTTCCTCTACGAGAAGCTCACCGGGCGCGAGTTCCTCCATTTTGTCGCGGAGATGTACCGGATGGACAACGCCAAGCGCGACCGTGTCCTGGCGTCGCTCGCCGATCGGCTCGACATGGCGGACTTCCTCGATCAACTCACCGGCGCCTACTCGCATGGGATGAAACAGCGCGTGGTCCTGGCGGCGGCCCTGCTCCATCAGCCGCGGGTCCTCATCATCGACGAGCCCATGGTCGGACTCGATCCTCGCACCGTGCGATCCGTCAAGGACTTGTTCGTCGACATCACCCGCTCCGGCGGTACTGTCTTCATGAGCACCCACACCCTTGAGGTGGCTGAAGCCGTCGCCGACCGCATCGGAATCATTAACCGGGGTCGCCTCATCGCGGTCGGCACGCTCGACGAGCTCCGCGCCGACGCGACGCAACGA